>DEAW01000115.1:58755-81091 GCA_002348315.1 Planctomycetaceae bacterium UBA2972
ACCGCCGCCAAATCCACCACCACCAAACTGGGCGTGAACTGCGGGTGACATAGCCATAACAGTAGCTACGACGATCAACGATAATAACTTGTGAATGCGATTCGACGTTGACATAATCAAATTCCTCGTCTCAGTGCCTGATTAAAGCACTATCTGGATAATGTTTCTCTGTTTCCGTAATCCAAAAGCGGCTTACTGAGAGGTAAGTGCTCCAGAATTGACTGTTACTCGAAAATTCAAGCGCACATACCGTCACTTATCTCATCGAGAACAGGCCTATTCCGATATTAGTTCGGTAATCTAGAGAAGGCAAGAAAACGAGGATATTTGCCTAAGAAGAGTTGTGTAATTGTACTAACACGCAATCTCGACGGAATGATCGTTACAATCGTTAGCCTTTTACATCGAAATCGCGACAGGCGTGGAGCAGCAATGGTGAGCAAGTTACTATTGTTTGATCAAGCCTGGAGCAAAGTGAGCGGATTCTTACGCTGCTTTAACGGGATCTCCACCGGGACACTCTGGCGATGCGATTCATAAACACCGGCAATCATCTCAACGGTCGTTCGTGCTTCGTACATATTACATTCAGGCTGCCTGTCTTCTTCGATCGCTGCAATTAAATCGACACAAGCTGCTACATTGCCGGCATGCAGCGACGTATCCTGAGCTTGCTCGGGCTTGCCAATACCACCAGAAGTTACAACTTTCCAGGATTCCCCTGAACGTCCGGGGCTCCAGTTTGGATCTTCCAACACATAAGCCAATGGCCGATAGCCAGTCTTAATATCAAAGATCCCTTTGCTACCAAAAATCTGTAAAGCAAACCTCGCTCCATTACCAGCATCGCGAGTCGACGCAAAGTAGCCGGTGATACCGTTTTGCATTCCATAAGTGGCGTGCAACGAATCTCCCGCCAAAGCACCAATACCTTCATTACCCTGATATACATCCTTTTGCTTTACCGGGTTACCGTTTTGAAATGCCTGAGCGAAACACCATTCAGGATCTCCACCGAACAGATGCATCATATTAAAAATATGGCTTCCCAGAACCCAAAGATCTTCACCTCCACCACGTCGATCTTCCTTGCCTCTCCCGCGGAGCTCCAACACGTCCCCAATATGTCCATCCTCGATCAATTCACGTATGACTCTCAATGTGGGACTGTATCTGGTTTGATGAGCAATGGCTAACTTCACCTTATTCTTTTCGCAGGCCACGACCATCTGATCGGCTTCTTCTAAAGTTCGACAAAATGGCTTCTCCATATAGATATGCAGATTTTGATTAGTGGCCTGAAGCACCATGTCCCGGTGCTGATCCAACCATCGCGGGCAAATCGCCACAATATCTAACTGCTCATTGGCAAGCATCCTACGGTAGTCTGCATAAGCCTTGGCCGCATTGAGCCGTTTCAAAGCAGATGCTCGGCCAGTCTCATCCGGGTCACTTACCGCTACTACCTGACAACCGGGGACATGAGACCAGACGGTATCAATTCCATGGCCGTAGTTACCACGACCGGTATGCCCAATAACGCCAATTCGAAAGTTTGCCATCTCTATTCACTCTGAAGAATGTTCGCTGAAAACTCCTGTTAGGAGTGTAAGTGGTATAGGTTATGATACTAATATTCTCCTTCCCTCTGGCACTTTTTCCAACAACATGACCGCTACCGCAACTCCCAACGCAGCTTCCAGGACCGACATCGCACAAAACAGTCGGGTGGTAATTATTGGCGCAGGGATTTCAGGACTAGCAACTGCCTACTATCTGCATCAGCAACGGCCGGATTTACAACTGTCCTTACTGGAGTCTGCTGATCGCCCGGGAGGCATTCTTCAAACAATTCATCGCAATGGGTTCCTCATTGAACGTGGACCGGATATGTTCATCACTCGCGATCCCGAGGCTTTGCAATTATGTGAAGACATCGGTTTCGCGGATCAATTGATTCCAACGAACACTGAAAATCGTGGAGCTTATTTAATCCATCGGGGCAAACTTCGAAAAATGCCGACCGGATGGACGATGATGACTCCCACAAGCCTCTGGGCAATTGTCACGACACCCTTACTTAGCGTTCCCGGAAAACTGCGTGTGCTGTGGGAGTTATTTGCTAAGAAGAAACGTACTTCCACCGATGAAAGCCTGGCCGAATTTACAAAGCGGCGATTGGGACAGGAAGCATTTGATCATATCATTCAGCCATTAATCGGAGGAATCTACACCGCGGATCCTGAAAAACTCAGTATGAATGCGACTCTTAAATCCTTCGCGGAGATGGAACGCGAAGGCGGAGGCCTGATTCGGGAAGGTCGGAAACAACTAAAACAACGCCAGGGGGATTCATCCAGTAGTGGGGCCCGCTACGGAATGTTCGTCACGCCTGCCGATGGAATGCAAACACTGGCAGAGGCGGTGGCGAGTCAACTACCAGCTCGCTGTATGGAATACGGAGTCACCGTCAACACCGTGACTCCGACCGATGATGGAGTGCAAATCTCGGTTCAAGGAGAAAAAGACGCTCGGACGTATGACAAAGTTGTCATGGCGACTTCCAGTCAAATTACCGCTCGGTTACTCAGCTCTAGTCTTCCCGAACTAAGTCAGTCCATCAGTTCTATCCCGCTAGCCGGTGCGAGTGTCGTCTCGATGGGCTACCCTCGCTCCGCGATCGATCACCCCTTAGATGCCTTCGGAATTGTCAGTCCTATCAAAGAAGGCCGTCCCCTCATCGCAATCAGTATTTCGAGCCAAAAATTTGCTCGCCGAGCGCCTGACGAGCATGTACTCTTTCGAGTTTTTGTCGGAGGGGCACTGCAACCGGAGCTAATGGACTGGACGGATGATCAACTTATCGAATCCACTCGCCAACAATTAGCCGAGCTACTGGGAGTTTCCGGAGAGCCGCTATTCACCGAAATATCCCGATGGGAAAACACGATGCCGCAGTATCATGTAGGTCACGTGGAGTTAGTCGATAACATTGAAGAGCAAGTGGCTGGCATTCCTTGTTTAGAGCTTGCAGGCAATGCTTATCGAGGCGTTGGAATTCCACTCTGTATTCGAAGCGGCAAGACAGCTGCCGAAAAGATCATATCCGGTTAAGTCTATGGATGGGATTTATTCCCAACCCAACTCGTCGATCTTAGCAGCCAGGATGAAGTCATTTTCGCTAAGTCCCCCAATAGCATGTGTCCAGATTTCGATGGTCACATTGCGATAGCCTTCCAGATGAAGGTCGGGATGATGGTTCTCGGCTTCTGCTAATTCTGCCACGAGATGAAAGAATTGCATGGCAGCCCTGAAATTCGGTGCCTGCCAGTCCCGGCGAATCCGCTGGCCTTCCCCGGAAATACGCCACTCGGGATGATTCTCAATTTGGCGTTCTGCTTCAGCCAGCGAGTACTTTGGTATCCCGCCTTCGCAGGGCACACATCGTTTTTTGACGAGATCACAAGCTTCCTGAGTTTGCATGCTGAGCCTTTAGATCGTCTTCAACTTAGAACGGTCTATTTGCGGTTGCCCTTCCCGTTCCTTCGCTTTGTTTTCTCTCCAGGGCTTTTTGTTCTTATAGGACTCTAATTCTTTTTCCAAGTGTTCCTGGATGTCATCACGCCCAATTTCAACCGCTTTTTTCGCCCATTGTTTCGCTTTATCGAAGTCCCCGACTTCGGCATAAGCCGCAGCTAAAGTACTGAGAATGTGAGGCTTCTGATAATCCGATACTTCACAAGCTTTCAAAGCCAATTCAACGGCCTTTTTGCCATCACGCACTTCGTCGTTATCTGAAGTGGCTAAGGTCCAGGCCCAATTATTCAGCAGGTTATCCTGTTTCTGATTATGCTTAAACGCTTCTTCATAATCAGAAATCGCCTTGGCATGTTCTCCCATATTGAGATAAATATCAGCACGGGAATAATACCCCTGCCAACCCTGTTTATCTCGTTCGATCACAATGTTGACGTGTTTGATCGCACTTTCAAATTCTTCAGCCATAGAAAAATCAAGCGCTGTTCTTAATCGCATTTCATTATCGGCTGGCAGAAACTGTAGAATCGCTTCGAGTAATTTGGCGGCTCGGTAGTAATCCTCCTGTTGTTCCAGCACTCCTGCTCGTAGCAGATACAACTGCGGTGAACCTGGATTAATCTCCTGAATGGCATCCAGATCTTTGTTGGCATCATCGAGGCGATCTTCAGCCAGAGCTATATTAGCTCGTAACATTAATGCTCCAACACTCTTGGGGTTAATCTCGATCGCTTTATCAAGATCCTGTTTACCTTCCTGAATCTTATTCTGCATTAAGTAGATTCGGGCTCGCAACTCATACCCGGCCGAAGCATCCGGTTGCTTTTCGACCGCCTGATCAGCGATTTCCTGAGCTTTTTCGAAATTCCCCTGTCTGGCGAGTGCATCTGCCAGGGCCGACATGGCCAGCACATCATCCCCGTCGATTTCTAACACACGTTGCAGATCTGCAGCCGCCTTTTCGAAGTCATTGATTTGAGTATAGACCGTAGCCCGGGCTGTCAACGCACTCGAATTCTCGCCATCGAGTTTGATGGCTTCACTCAGATCCGCAATTTGTTGATCCGTATCGCTGCGAAGTGCAGCACGAGCCATCAAAGCATTGACTTTCTGTTCGGCATCTTCATAAAGAGTGACCGCCTTGGTCGCTGATTCAATTCCATCCTTACGTGTCCCACCGGGAAGGGCATGCAGCTTGGCAATTAGCAGGTGGGCATCGGCAAATTCATCATTTAAATTTGTCAACCGTGTGAGATCACCAAGTGCTAAACGTCGCATTTCTGCCCATTGCTGTGGTGGTCGACCGGACAGCAACGGATTGGACAATTGTTCAGCCCGTTGATACAGCGTCGAGGTGATTAGTTGCACGGCAAACTCTTTACCATCTTCATCTAATCCCAGCTCAATGGCTTTTTCTGCCAGTTCAACGACACCTTCCAATTGCTGGAAGTTACGGGCATTCAATTTGGCTTCCGTGGCCTGATCAAGAAACTTCTGACCTTCTTCTGCTGCGTTACTCCAACAGGTTGTCAGCATGACAACAACGACGCTCAATACTACCTGGGCGAATTTCATTAATCTGGTTCCTTCAATTGAATCGTTAAGCAGCTTAGCTGATGTTGGCCTGGGTCCATGCACCATCAACACTTCTCCAAACAGTTCCGTTAGGGCTGGCATCCTGTAAAACGCCAGGTAATCGATGTGAACGTACATTATCGTAACACTGAAGCATACCAAATCGCAAAAGTGCTCCGGGAATTCCCACTGCGGTGAACGCTGGATGACCGGTTGCCGGGAAAGGCCCGCCATGGTTCATCGCTGCAGACACTGCAACCCCTGTCGGCATTTTATCGTTGAGAAGTCGACCCACTTTGACTCGCATTTCTCCACCAATCTGATCGTAGGCCTCGTCGTCAGCCCCTTCAGAGCTTGAATAAATACAACCGGTTAGATTCCCTTCTAATGAAGCAACGACTTGCACAAGTTGGTCGACGGTGTCGGCTACAAGTAATAGGGAGCTGTTACCAAACGCTTCGGTTTGCATGACTTCTGGATCTGCCAAAAATTGTTCCGCTGTGACTTTTAACAGTGTATTGGCATAACAAAACCGCCCATCATCTGCTGCGGTATTACCCACAAGTAATTCTGCCCCCGCATCGACTAAGACTTGCAAATTGGTCGCCAGACTCTTTTCGACGCCTTCTGATAACAACGTACCCACTGGAGCTGCAGCGAATTTATCCGTTATTGCCTTGATAAATGTCTCTGTAGATTCACCAGCTAGCAGCATCACCAGGCCGGGATTTGTACAAAACTGACCGGTTCCCATCAAACAGCTACCGGTAAATTCCTCGGCAATCTCTTCACCACGTTCTGATAACGCTCCTGGAAGAATCGCGACCGGGTTAACACTGGATAGTTCCAGATAGATCGGCTTACCAGCCAGATCGGCGGCCTGTTTTAATTTCAATCCGGCGTGGCGACTGCCTGTATAACCGGTTGCTCCGACGCGAATGTCCGACACTAGTCTTTCACCGTCTGCATGACTGGTACGATAAATGAGCTGCACCATACCTGCAGGCATGCCAGTAGCTTCCGCTGCGCGTTGCGCACATTCTGCAAACAACTTGGTCGTCCCTGGATGGGATGAATTAGCCTTAGCGATCACGGGATTTCCTGCGGCAATGGCTGCTGCAAAATCACCGCCGGAGGCACTACCAAATGCTAACGGAAAATTGTTTGGTCCAAAGACGCAGACTGGCCCAATCGCTCCATACACGCTACGTATTCCGGTAGCGGTATCGATCGTCGGTAAGGCCCAACTTCCATCACGTGCAGCTGCGGCAGCCTGACGAAGTTGGTTCGTGGTTCGCGGCAATTCCCCTCCGGCAAGCCGGGTTTCTTTAGGGTACGCGGTTTCCGCATGTGCCAGGTCTACAATCGCGTCTGCATTCGCTTCAATCTGCTCAGCATAGGCTTCTAAAAACGTAGCGATTTGCTCTCCGGACACCTGACGTAAAGCAACTGCTGCTGCTGCCGCTGCATCTAAGGCTTCGTTGCAATCTTCCCAGGTACTTACGGGAAACTCTGCAGCAAGGACCTCGCGGGTTGCGGGATTCGCTGCCTGAAAGGAGGAGGAAGCATTGGCTTCACGCCATTGTCCTGCGATTAAAACATTTTCCATATCTAAAGTTCTTTCGTCAGTGTATGTAGATTTTCCAGGTGCCGATCAGCACCGCTATCGGAGGGCGATTAACCTTGAACTACCGGATTCGTCAGCGTACCAATACCGCAAATGCTGATATGTACAACATCGCCTGCATTGAGCGTAAAGTCGCTATCGGGAACAATTCCTGTACCGGTCATCAAAAAGACGCCGTTTGGAAATTCCTGTTCACGACACAGATATTCAATCAAATCTTCAAAAGTCCGGTGCATTTCACTCACTCCGGAATTCCCTTCAAAGACAATCTGGCCCCCTCGTTCAATTTCTAATTTGATACCTGTATCTTCCCGGGCGGGCATACTTTCGAGCAAGGTAATACAAGGGCCTAAGCCGGCACATTGGCGATACACTTTTGCCTGTGGAAGATAGAGTGGATTCTCTCCTTCAATATCCCGGCTGCTCATATCATTACCAATGGTAAAACCAACCAGTTTGTTTTTACTGGAAACAACACAAGTGATTTCCGGCTCGGGAACATTCCAGGTCGCATCGTAGCGAATACGTACTGGCTGCCCCGGACCCGATACTCTATGAGGAGTCGCTTTCAAAAACAATTCGGGGCGATCAGCATCGTAAACCAGGTCGTAACAGGATGCACTTGTTTCGGATTCTTCCATCCGTGCTGTTTGACTTCGTTTATAGGTCACTCCGGCAGCCCAGACTTCCTGTTGGTCGATCGGAGCTAAAAGGGTGACATCGGCAAGCGTTATTTGCTGATCAGAAACCAGAGAAGCTGCTGCTGCTGCCGGGTTTTCCGCTTCAATAATGTCGGACAATGAAGCATAAGCTGAACCATCCAGTGATAACGGTCGAACAACTTCTCCATCTATTTGAGCAACGATTACGTCGCCGGAGGCGGTTTGGCATTTAGCAAGTTTCATTTTTTACTCTCCAAAAATCCTTTATTGGATTATGTGTCTGATTAACTCCAGATTTCGTTCAATCGCCGAATCCAGTTCCCATGCATGATGGCTTCGATATCTTCCGGGCTATAGCCTCGGTCGGCCAGCAAGCTGGTAAGCTTTTGCAAGTCTGCAATCGTTTCCATGTCATAAGGACATTGTTCGCGCCCGTAGCCACCGTCAAGATCTGATCCGATACCAACATGGCGAGTATTACCTGCAAGTTGGCAGATGTGATCAACATGCTCGATGATACGTTCTATATTAACTCCTGCCGAGTAGGGCTGAGTGATGAATCGCTGCCAACCGGGAGCCATCATCCAGGCATCAAAAGCCATTCCTAACACCGCATCACGTTCAATGATTGCCTTAATCTGATCATCACTAAACTGGCGTTGATGCGGCACCAATGCGCGACAGTTTTGATGGCTGGCCCATACTGGTCCCTGATAAATCTCCAATGCCTCCCAAAACCCTTCGTCCGTAAGATGAGTCACGTCGAGGACAATACCCAGGTTTTCCATCTCTTTGAGCAGATCTTTACAGGGAGGTTCCAATCCTCCTTCGGAGCCTGTACCAGGAGCGTATCTGCCCGGGCCGTAATGAGCAGGACCAATCGCTCGCAAACCGTATTCATATGCCTTTTCCAGATAGCTCAGATCAATAATGGAATCGGCACCTTCCAGACTCAAGACATAGCCAATGGCTAGATCTGACTTATCTTCAGCATTCTCCCATAGCTCGACGTGCGCATTGAGCTGATCACGATTGCGGATCTGAGTCATGAGTCCTTTCTCTTCCATGACTCGATACCAGGCAAGTTGAGCCTGAGTAATCGACCAGGCGATGTCAGGACTGTTCCATCCCGGGAGGGGATTGTCCGGAGCTACATAACGACCGATTTGAGTGGCAACACAGAGGCCAATTTCGCCACGGCGCATCTCCTCCAACGTCAGTACACCCTTGCCTCGATCGGCGTAATCCATTTTACCGGCTTCGCGTTCCCGGACTTGGGTAAGTGTTTTCGTTAGATCGCGGTTCCATTCCACCGCATTCATCGAAATATCCAGATGGGCATCAAAAATCAACATCACGTATTACGCTTCGACCTTCCTGTAAAAATATTTCTTCACGATGCTATCTGCAGGCGGAGGCGTTTTGATTGTTGCGATAAACCCAATGACAAACGATGACAATAAGCCCACGATAATCGGATCCGTACCCATAAGCCGGTAAGGGGTGAAACCGTCACCATTCAGGAATCCCACACAATACATCGCAAGATGGGTCAGAAAACCTCCCAGCATCGCTGCGATACAACCCTGATGATTGGCTCGTGGCCAGTACAGTGCGAAAACAACCGGTGCCAGGAAAGCTGCTGCCAGACCGCTACCGGTATAGACAATAATATCCTGGAGAAATTCCGGTGGATTCATGGCACCCAACAACGCACCCAATCCGACAATCAAGGTAAAGATATAACTCAGTTTCTTGACCTTTGCTTCGGTTGCTTCCGGGTTCATATTTCGTTGGTAAATATCACGTACCAACGCGGATGAAATCATCAGCAGGAAACTATCCACCGTACTCATCACGGCAGCAAACGGGGCAGCAATTAATAGTCCGGCCAACCAACCCATCCCAATATTGGACGTCAGCGTCACAGCCATCTGTGGCATGATTCGATCTGCTTCTGCCTCCATCCCCGGTAAAATCACTCGGGCACAACAGAAGATTACCACAAGCGGAATGTAGATCAGCGTATAGTAAATCGCCACCGTAAAAATCGACCGTCGCAAGGTGATCGTATCTTTGAAGGCCATCAAACGAACCATGTTACTTGGTTGTCCAGTACCGGAAATTGCCCACATGAAGAAGAACGACACGGCAAGACTTAAAGGCAGGAAGCCACTGGTTTCCGAACGATGAGGCCCCGGAGCAGTGACATAGGCACCTCGCTCATCTTCTGCAGCACCGTACGCGTAGAACCCCTCATCCAAATCACTCACCTTGAGGTCAGCCATGTGTGGCTGTTCCTGAATTTGATTTTCATACACAGCCAGTTCATTTTCTAAAACCGTCCCTTCTGTGTAAAGGATTTGGAACAAGTAGACGTCGATCGGCTTACCTGCCACGCGATCTTTTGGAGGCGTGATGAGCGAGTAAAGCATTGCAATTCTGGATACGCCATCTTTACCTTCAAATGGCAGTAAAGTCCCTGGAGAGAGATTTAAATCTTTGACGTCTACCGGGTAATCCTCAGGGATCTCTATGGATGCCGTGTTAAGAACTCGGTTCACTCGCAAATTTGCAAGTTGATTACCAATGCCTGCATCATCACTATTTTGCAGTTCAAAAGCGTCCCAGGATCGAGCTTTGTCATTTTCCGAGACAATTTCAATTGCCTCGACGACAGCAAACCCAGTTGCCTTTTCTAATACATACCGCTTGGTAGTTCTGAAGATTCGTTCCGGATCACCATACAGTGGGAATCCATCTGACGAGACCCAGGTGCCCGGCGGAATACTGATATCCTCTTCAATCGGTTCGATCGCGGACAACACCAACGTCAAATACCTCGGCGGCACCATTTCTGACATTTCTTCAGTGACCAAAGCCATGCCGGTTTTAGTCGATTCGCCCGGATCGATGGCATCACTAGCCTGATAGATTGCCAGTGGCAGCATGATTACCACGCCAACGACCATCACGATTCCCTGCATCACATCCGTCCAGACGACGGCATGAAAGCCACCGTAAGTCGTATAAACGATTACAGCAATTCCAAACACCACCAAACAGAACATATAGTCACTCGATTGGGTGGACATACTGGTAAACCAATCAGGCACGGCCTCCACCATCGAATTAAAGGCATCAATGGGCCCCAGTAACGTTCTGAGAATCTCACTTCCGGCTTTGAACTGAGCCACGAGATTGAACGTCATAAAGAAGATAATTAAACCAACACTGATTAAACCGAACGATACATTATTAAACCGATCTCGCAACACGTCCGGAATCGTAATCGCTCCGGATGTTCTGGCGACCTGATTAATTCGTTTGCCGAGAAGTCCCATAACACAAATTGGGACGACCATATACGAGCCAATCCATAATGCAAGAACCCAGCCATGACTATAGATCTTTGATGGGAAGCCCATAAAGCTACCACCTGATGAACTGGTGGCGGCCAGAGTTAAAGCGAACGCCCAAACTCCTAACCCACGACTTCCCAGAAAGTACTCACTGAGGAAATTTCTATTTTGTAACAGTTTATTGGATAGCCCGGCGATGATAAAAACGGCAATGATATAGATCAGAAATGTGATCAATACAGCATTACCTGATTGGGCTTGGGCTATCAGTTTCGGAATGGAATTCAACATTAGACTTCACCTTCCTGTTCTTGCTGAAGGTGCTCTTCGTCACCGGCAACACCTAACTCATCATCTTTCATAAAGCGGAAACAGAACCAGGTGGTGAACAAATCTGCTGCTAGCCAGGGAGCTGCGACGCCCCACACAATCCATGAGGGAATACCAAAGGTCGTGGGCATATCTGCCGGATCGGCGATGTTGTATCCGTTGTAATAGCAATATGGAATAGTCCAACACAAGGCTACAAACCAACTGAAAAAAATGACAATCGCTTCTCGACGGGAATTCACAAATGTCGGATCCAGTTCATACTGTTGCCCCGCATCAACGGCCTCAGTCGGAATCTGGTCTACGTCAGCATCCATAGCGAGTATCTACCCTCATATAGTGTTAAAGATTATTCACGAACCCTCTATTTTATGGCGAGAAAACGGCATGGTGCAACTAGGCCTTAGTACTCGCCGGCAATCAATATCTGCCGTAGAATCAGTTACGTATTCCAAATAACAATCGGCTCAGGTAACAAAATCCCAAACAGAGGTCTTGGTGTGTCCGCAGAAATCATGGATGGCAAAGCCATCTCTAAAGAAATCCAGGCTGAAATCGCAGTCGAAGTTGCTCAATTCACTCAATCATCCGGTGTCACACCATGTCTGGCCGCCGTGTTAGTTGGGGATGATCCCGCCAGCGAAGTGTATGTAAGGAATAAACACCGAGCATGTGAGCGTGTCGGCATAGCCAGCCAGATGCATAAACTTCCTGCCAGCACGACTGAAGAAGAGTTACTGGAGCTTATCGCCGAGTTAAATAGCTCAACGGACGTGCACGGAATTCTGGTTCAGCTACCTCTTCCTGAGGGAATTGACACGTTACGAGTGCTTGATGCTGTCAATCCTCACAAAGATGTCGATGCATTCCATCCGGAAAACGTTGGCTTGATTTCTCAGGGACGGCCCCGGTTTTTACCCTGTACTCCTCATGGCGTACAGCAAATCATTGACCGCTGCGGCATTGAGATGACTGGCAAACATGCTGTCATCGTTGGACGTAGCGATATCGTGGGTAAACCGATGTCGATGTTACTGACTGCTCGAAATTCGACGCGTGGCCCGCAGGCCGCCAATGCCACCGTAACAATCTGTCACAGCAGAACCAAAGACCTGGCTGCTGTTTGCCGTACTGCCGATGTTATTATCGCCGCGATCGGTGTAGCTGAATTCATTACTGCCGACATGGTCAAACCCGGAGCCGTCATCATTGATGTCGGAATCAATCGGACAGAGAAAGGGCTCGTTGGCGATGTGGATTTTGATGGAGTCTCTGAAGTGGCAAGTCATATCACTCCCGTCCCCGGCGGCGTCGGCCCGTTAACGGTCACCATGTTGATGTATAACACGCTCGAAGCAGCAAAGTTGCTGCAAAGCTAAGCAAACATCGACCTTTGCCTGAAACGCTGCTCGACTATAATATACGATTGGGCCACAACACTGCGGCTGCGTACTACTTTTTTGCCGTAACCAGTACCTCCTTCAGAGCCCTCCAAACGCGAGAGTTTATAATGTCTCCTCGAGAGAAACAACCACAACCAAGTGCAATCGAAGTCTTCAAAAACGACAGTGAATATCTGTTGGGAGACATCGGAACCGAGTTAACCGACGAAAATAACTTCTTTGGTAAGGGCAGTGTACAACTGCTCAAACATCACGGAACTTATCAGCAGGATGACCGGGATGTCCGTGGACAAATTCAGGAAGATGGTTCGAAGAAACGATTCATCTACATGGTTCGTACTGCCATACCAGGCGGACGTATGACGACCGACCAGTTTCTAGCTCAGATGGATTTGTGCGATGAAGTCGGCAATAGCACTCTTCGTGTTACCTCACGCCAAACGTTGCAATTACACGGGGTGATTAAATCGGAGCTGAAGGACACCATTAAACGTATCAACGAGACTCAATTGACGACGCTTGCGGCCTGCGGCGACGTCGCTCGTAATACCATGTGCTGCCCGGCACCTTATAAGAATGAAGTCCACCAGGAACTGCGTGAACTAACCGATGAAATCGCACAGCATCTGCTTCCTCGAACAAATACCTATCATGAGTTGTGGTTAACCGATACAGATACTGGTGAAAAGTGTCTTGCCGGTGGAGGTGCCGATGCGTCACTTTCAGGTCACGAAGGCGATGACACCGAGCCGATTTATGGACGACAGTACCTACCTCGCAAATTCAAAATCGGTATCGCCTTGCCGCATGACAATTGTATTGATGTCTATACGCATGATCTTGGTCTCATTGGAGTCCTCGAAGATGACAAATTGGTCGGATACAACGTCTTAGTGGGAGGAGGCCAGGGGCGATCACCAAGTGCCAAGAAGACATTTCCTGCACTAGGCCAAAAGCTCTGTTTTGCCACACGCGACCAAGTCGTTAGCATTATCGAAGCTGTGATGAAGGTGCAACGTGACCACGGCAACCGAAGCGACCGAAAGGTTGCTCGCATGAAGTACCTCATCCATAACTGGGGACTGGACGTGTTTAGAGCCAAAGTCGAAGAGTACTGGGGTGGAAATTTAAAGCCGCCACACGCAACTGATGTCTGTGAACACGACGACCATATGGGCTGGCACGAACAAGGAGACGGAAACTGGTTCTACGGACTCAATATTGAAAACGGTCGTATTAAAGACACTGAGTCCATGAAGTTAAAAACAGCACTTCGAGAAGTCTGCAACACGCTACGTCCCGGGATTCACCTAACCGCTCATCAAAGTTTGATTTTCACCGATGTTACCGAAGAAAATCGAGCGACACTGGAAGAGATTCTAGTGAAGCATGGCGTCATTCTCAGCGGAGAAATTTCCAACGCGCGACTTTGGTCCATGGCTTGTGTTGCCTGGCCCACCTGTGGTTTATCCATCACAGAAAGTGAACGCGCATTACCCGGAATCCTTGATGACCTGGACACGGCACTTAATTCACTTGGTCTTGCCGATGAAAAATTCACTCTGCGGATGACTGGTTGTCCAAATGGATGCGCTCGACCTTACAATCCTGAGATTGGGTTAGTTGGCCGGGCAAAAAATAAATACACGATGTTTGTCGGTGGAGCGCGTATTGGGAATCGACTCGGTTTCATACATAAAGATATGCTTCCAGCTGAAGAAGTTGTCCCGTCGATCGTCAAGCTGTTTGAATATTTCAAATCAGAACGACAGGGCGAGGAATCCATCGGAGATTTTTGCGCTCGTAAAGGCAACGATGCACTGCTTGCCTATGCCGACGCCTAAACCAGCCGGACTGTCGTATTAACTTATTCGCCCGTTGACGTTTACACTCTGATGGCTATCGAAATCACAAGTCCGCAGAATCCCCGCATCAAAGACTTCGTTCGTTTACGGGAACGACGTGGACGGCAATCACAGCGTCGCTTCATTATCGATGGCATCCGGGAAATTCATCGAGCTCGTGCTGCCAAACTACGCATCACTGAAGTTTGCTTTGATCCTCAGCTCTGTCAGGATGTGTCTGAACGTAATTTACTTTCGGCACTTGAAGCGGATGACGCCGTACTGATTGAAGTCTCCAGCCGTGTCATGGAGAAACTCTCCTACGGACAACGACAACTACCGCTGATTGCTATCGCTGAGATCCCATCCGGCAAGTCGCTGGATGACCTGACTCCAAATGAAAATGCACTCGTCGTTATCCTCGAAGCTATCGAAAAGCCTGGAAACTTAGGCGCTATCCTGAGAACAGCGGATGCCGCGCAGGTTCAGGCCGTTATCCTTTCCAATGGAAAGGATGATCTCTATAACCCCAACGTTATACGCAGTAGTTGCGGCGCTGTCTTTCACTTACCTGTAATCAATGCCACGCACGCGGAAGTGGAGCATTGGCTGGCGAGCCATAAGTTCAATACTTTTGCAACTCGAGTGGATGGAGCTATAGACTATACTCGTGGCGATTACCAGGGACGCTCTGCCATTGTCATGGGAGCCGAGGCTACCGGCTTAAGTGATAACTGGCATGCGGACAACTCAACCGCAATCCGCATTCCGATGCATGGAGTTGGAGACAGCCTGAATGTTTCCACCAGTTGTGCCGTAATCTGCTTTGAAGCTTTAAGACAAAGAACGGCCACAGCTTCCTAAAATCGCATTAAGGAAAGCGTACGACGCAACCGGCATCGAGCCGATTTCCCTCCGCTGAGGTTAAACTCATCCGACTTGCTCTGGCTCCCGCTCCGCAGGAACCGAAAATCGCATCGGCAAATGACGCTTCTAAATCGGCGGAACTGAAGTCAGGCGAGTGGTTTGTTAGCAACACGAAGCCTCGTTGCTGCTGAGTCAGTTCACCTGCCAATTCCAGTAACGGTCGTAAATGCTTACCGATCTTCCAAACCTGATTCTTGGGACCATGCCCATACGATGGGGGATCAAGAATGACTCCGTGATACTGATTTCCCCGCTTTAATTCACGTTGGCAGAATAACATGGCATCTTCCTGAATCCAACGAATCGGAGCATCAGCAAGATTACTCAATGCGGCATTTTCCCGAGCGCGTGCAACAATATTACCTGCACTATCGATATGCGTTACCTGAGCTCCAGCTGACGCAGCCGCCAACGTACTCCCTCCGGTATAAGCAAACAAATTGAGTACTTTCACCGGCTCCGCCAAACCCCGTTGTATCCGTTCTACCTGCTTGATGATCCAATCCCAATTGGATGCCTGTTCAGCAAATACGCCCAAATGACCTACCGGACTAAGGTGGAGATTCAGGCGAAAACGCTGCTGGAATTGGATCGACCATGTTTCAAAAGATTCGCCATTCTTACCAAATGCCGATACGTCTTGCTCACGAAGTAACTTCCACTTTCCATGAAGCCCCTGTGTTCGCTGAAATTTGAGATGAGCCTGCTTCCACAACGAGGGGTTGGCAGCAGTGGCATTTTCGGCCGGCGGACAGGGGCGATCAATGATCCACTCTCCAAATCGTTCCAACTTCCTTCCGCCACCAAAATCCAACAATTGATATTGGTCAGATTCAAAGCCTCTACCTGACATGAAGTACCTACGCTTATTTTAGAGGCTGAGCACCATTCGGCGGAGCGACCGCACCAGGCTCTCCGGGAACGGGAGGCGAAGCCCCGTTGGCTGGCTGTTGGAACTCAGCTGGAAGCACAGTCGGCTCCAAAGCTTCGTGGAATGAGAATTCGCTATGGTACTTCGGTTTGTCCTTCGTGGATGCGATGTATTGAGGACGTTCGAACCACTTAGCAATATTGAACACTTCGGTGTCGATACGGTGACCTGCAAATTTTGGTTCGTTGTAGATGGTTCCCCATTGCAGCGGCCCCGCACCGAAAATCCACATGTCATTGGATGTGGATCGAGCGTAATTGACTCCCGATTGCCAAATTGGTTGGCGTTCATTCTTGTCATAGACAAACACTGAAATCTTCGCGATTCCGGAATTATCATCTCGTTTGGCAACGGATATTTCAGGCAGCACTGGGACGGTCGGAACACTGGGGATCAGCTGAGTGAAGGCACCGAGTGAATTATTGCCGGGAATACCATAGGTGATTGTTTGGCTGTCAGTACCGAGAGCACCAACTCGAGGCTCCACGATAAACTCGGCATCTGCTGCTGTATCCACTAATTGGCAATTGTGAGCAAACAGCTGCTGACGCAATGCACTGACAATATAATCAGCGTTTACGAAACCAAAGCCTTTGACTGCTTTAACATACTTTGAGTCAAGAAATACTTTTTCACCGGCGACGTCACTGAAATCCAGATCGCCGACCGTTAAGTCTACCGCATTGGACATCAGAAGCTGATCCGTACCGGTCTTAGTTTTGGTCGTACCACAACCCGTCACAAAGAGGACGCTCATCAGCAGTAAGCCGACAGAACCTAGGTGATCACGGTAACGATGTATGGAATTCATTTCTCGAACAATCCACGCAGGCCCCCCTGCAAGGAATAGTCGGGAAAGTATACGAAATCAGCTTACTGACCTCTAGGTGAATTTACCGCTGGAAAACCACAATTCTCAGATAAGCGATAGCAGGTTACGGACGGCATCACCAATATTCTGTTGACGCATCAGGCTCTCACCCACCAAAATCGCATCGACGTCATTTTCCGCCAGCATCAGTACATCTTCCGGAGTATAGATGCCTGATTCGCCAACCAGCAAACATTCATCCGGGACTTGTTGCTTCATCCTGACCGTATGATTCAAATCCGTTTCGAAGGTGTGGAGGTTTCGATTGTTAACACCGATTAAACTTGCGCCTGCCTCCAACACTCGCCCACAATTTTCGGGGAAATAAAACTCCACCAACGGCGTCATCCCGAGCTCTAAGGATTCGTTATGAAGTTTACGCAAATGACAATCATCCAGGCACTCGGCGATTAACAGCACAGCATCTGCTCCGGCAACTCTTGCTTCAAGCAATTGATAGGAATCGAGGATAAAGTCTTTTCGTAAAATCGGAATCTCCACCGAGCTCCGAATGGCCGTTAAGAAATCAAGGCTGCCTTGGAAATACTGTTCATCGGTCAGGCAGCTAATACAGGTCGCTCCGTGGGCTTCGTATGCCTGAGCAATCTTCACCGGATCAAAGTCTTCCCGAATCAAACCTGCTGACGGGCTGGCTTTCTTTACTTCGGCGATCAGTTTGATCGGGCCATCGGCAGCCAGTGCTCCGAAAAAGTCACGAACAGCAGGTGCATCTTTTAACTGTGCCTGCAATTGAGCTGTTGGCACACGTTGTTTTGCTGATGCTATTTCCGCTTGCTTTGTCTCAACAATTTGATCCAGTACACTACCGGACTGTGACATGCTTCCAACCTCGCTGATTTATATATGCCTGCAGATATTCTTTGGCACCCTGTTCGCCTAAAAACCGAGTTATTTTCCAATACGGACGCTTACCTTTGACAAATCGTCGCTGAGTGTCACGTGGTCTGCCTTCGTTTTTACAAACTCGACACTGTCGACCCGTGTGGGTCGCTGCTGTTGCAACAGCACCACATCGTCCACAGTGCTGATCCACGACCCAGTACACACCATCGGTTTCGGCTGCGGGAACCAACTGTAAGTGTATCGGAATATCGTATTCCACACTCAATCGTAATGCTCGACGAAACATCTCCCAAGGGGGAGTAACGTCGCAGGGCACTTGACCAAGTAATGATTCAATGACGTTTAACTGTACCGTTCGCTGCTTCAGTGATGGACTTCTTGAGATCCATAATCCGTACCAACTGGGAGAGGTCTTATCAAAGGCTCGGTAGACTTGATCTCGTAAGAGCCGGTCTTCACTCAAGAGGGTTTCCAAAACCTGTCTCAAATCCACCGTCCCAACAGGAAGGTCGTCGATTAAATCCGGCAGGACGACATCACTGACTGGCATTTGCCCAAAGCAACCTACCCAGGCGTTGCTGTGTATCTGTTTTGCTACGTTTGCCGGGCAACGACTACAAAGCTTTGCGACGGACTCAGGGTCACCATAGAATTCGAAAACATCATCCACTCGAAATCCTAATGCCTGCTCGGCCATCATCGTATCTGAGTTTTCGGGCTCGACCGCAACTCCCTCAAAGACGCGCCCGTCCGCTAAGGCATCCTGGTAGACTCGGATCGCTCTCAGATGTCGTTCGGTACGATTGGGATCCTGCCATTTGGGTAAATCCCTGAGAGCACATTCCTGTTCGAGAGCCCAGCGGATAAATTCAGGAGTCGTACCGCGCACTGGTCCACGCCTTTTATAAGAACTACGAATTCAATTTAGCTGTAAAGCTCGTTAGTGCTTAAAGTGTCGACGACCTGTAAAGATCATTGGAATACCGTGTTCATTACAAGCTTCGATGACGGACTCGTCTCCTCGAGAACCTCCCGGTTGAATAATCGCTGCGATTCCTGCTTCGGCAGCCGCATGGATCGAATCGGGAAACGGGAAGAAAGCATCTGAGGACAGCACGGCACCCTGAGTACGTTCAGCAGCTTTGCGAATCGCAATTTCCACCGAATCAACACGACTCATCTGACCAGCACCGGCGCCCACCAGCGATTGATCACGACAAACCGCAATCGCATTGGATTTAATATGCCGCACCATTTGCCAGGCAAACTTCAATTCATCCTGCAGAGACGCATCGGGTTTAGCTTCGGTGACAACTTCCCAGGATGGATAGTCATCTTCAATAATGTCCGCATCCTGTACAAGCATCCCTCCGTTGATGTGACGGTATGACAACTCTCCCTGTTGTTCTTCCAGATTACCAACCTGCATCAGGCGGACATTATTTCGCCACTTTGGCTTGGACGTCAGGATACCAATTGCGGACGCCGAGAAATCCGGAGCGACAATCGCTTCGATAAACAATCCCGGCTCAGATAATAGCTCTGCCGTCGCTTCATCGACTACTTGATTAAAACCAAGAATACTTCCGAAGGCGCTCAAAGGGTCACCAGCCATGGCTTTCCTGGCGGCCTCTACTAATGTCTCGCCCGCAGCAGCTCCACAGGGATTATTATGCTTAATCACGCTACAGGCTGGCTGAGTAAATGGACGGACAATATGTAAGGCGGCATCCAGATCCAGCAGGTTGTTATAAGACAGTTCTTTTCCATTTAACTGCCGGGCATTCACTACATTGGCACCTGAACTTCCCACAATCGAATAAATCGCAGCCTGTTGATGAGGGTTCTCTCCATATCTGAGCTCATTCTTCAATCGCATCGAAATCGATTTATTGGCCGTAAACAATCCATCGGTTTCTGCTTCAGCAAAATATCCGGAAATCGCCTGGTCATATTCCGCCGTCATTGCAAAAGCTGCGGCTGAGAGCTTATCTCGAGTTTCCTGTGACGTACAACCCGTTTCAGTAATCTCTTCCAATACCGACGAATATTGTTCGGGATTGGTGACGATCGATGTAAACTTTGCATTCTTCGCAGCTGCTCGAACCAGACTGGGACCGCCGATATCGATTTTTTCGATCGCCTCGGCCTTGGTGACATCCGGCTTAGCGATGGTAGCCTGAAATGGATAAAGATTAACGATCACAAGCTCAAAACTCAGAATGTCATGCTCGGCCAACGATGCCATATCATCTTCACGGTCGTGGCGGCAGAGAATTCCGGCAAAGATTCGGGGATGGAGCGTCTTGACTCGTCCATCCATCATTTCCGGGAACCCCGTATATTCGGCAACATCGAGTACTTCAATCGCACTCTGTTCCAAGTGACGACGAGTTCCACCGGTACTGTAGATTTCCACTCCGGCCGCTTCCAGACCACGAACAAAATCAACCAATCCAAGTTTATCACTTACGCTAATCAGAGCGCGCTTAATCGGAGGTGAAGACATTAACTGAAACTTCCATGCATTGTGTTTGATACTTCAAAGCAATCGATGATTGCCTTGTTCTAATATAGCAACTCAATGCATGAGTGTGGTTTCTGACAGCCAATCGATCAAGTAGCCCTGAGGGATCCTGCCGAAGTCCCGAAATCAGGATTCGTTTCTAGTTTTGAAACGGATTCTTGGGAGCTGCATTTCCACCGTTATTGCCCGGAGCGAATGGGTTATTGGCCGGCGGGTTATTGCCACCGCCATTATTCCCGGGAGCAAATGGATTGTTGGCAGGCGGTTTATTGCCACCACCGTTATTGCCCGGAGCGAAGGGATTGTTCGCCGGAGGTTTATTGCCACCGAATGGATTATTTGCAGGAACAGCCGGAGGCATCGGATTAGCAGCCGGTGCCATCGGGTCATCACCCATTGGTTGGTTGTTTACTTCTTCTTCGTCTGTTGCTATAGCCACTGCTGTTTCGTCGACATGGAGAAGTGGGTACTTTTGGTGAATTTCGCGAACGCATTGAATTAAACCGGTCCGAGTCCCCATGTAGATGCGGTCGGTCAGAGGATTACTTACTACGAAGTCAATTTTTCCGGCACTCACGGTCTTGAAGCGTCCACCTGTTTCCAGATTCAGAATCATTAGGTTACCTAAGCGGTCTAACGCGTAGAGACGTTTGCCGCTGGCAGCAACAATTCGCTGTAGATTGGATTGTGCCCAGACGATCTCTCCGTTTTTCATATCCAGACAGTAGCACGTCTTATCTCGTGAAACGATGTAAGCCCGGTTCTTCACTAATACCGGTTCATTGGTCAAAACTTCACCCAAACTCTGGCGCCACACCATGTCACCTGATTCTTCATCTATACAGTAGACAAAACCGTTTTTGCAGTTGGCGACATAACGGCCCGGTGCCTGATAAGCGATCGGAGCCACTACCTTACCCAGTGTGTTGACCCGGTACCACATCGACGCTTTGGCAGTTCCGGCCACATAGACGTTTCCAGCATCTGTAGACCAGGCGATACTTCGATTTCCCAAAACAGGTTGTTCAAGGACACGACCGGTCGAAGGTAGTAATTCAGGTTGCCAGGTAAAGCGATCCAAGTGATAGACTTCGACACGATTCTCTACAGACGGAACAAAAATACGTTTCCCCAGCACAACCGGTCCAGCTCCGGGAACGGCAGCCAACTGGCGTGACTCAACCACAGCACCATCTGTATTTCGCAACACGAAAAGACGGATTCCTGAAACCACGACGGTATATTCATCGTTCGTACAAACACCGGATGTCGGAAATTTAGGATTCCCCACCTGAGCTGTCCAATACAATTCTCCGGATTCAGCGTTCAGCAATTGTACGTCTCCACGATCAGAAACGACGGACATATAAACTTTGGGAACGGTGTGTTCCACGATTTCACTTTCCCCGCCATTTTGTCTGATCAACGCGGATTGCTCCGTCGCTTGTTTACGTGCTTCTTCACGTCCAAGGGGACGACCAAAATTGTCCAGATCTTTGTCCCGTATGAAGTAGGATTTATCACCTTCGGTTACTTCGAAACTCCAGTCAGCTTCCGTCGAACTGACGTGGATATACACATCCGAGATTTTGCTGGCAAAAGGATTCTTAGCGGCCTGCATATACCAGGATCGTTCCAATCCAAGGCTGCGCGCGGTATTGTTCGTAATCAACCCTGTCGAAGAGAGTTGCCCAAACGATACGGAACAAGCTGTAAGCAAGATGAGTAGTGAATAAGCGTAAATCTTACGCATGATAGTTACACCCAAAAAATCTAATGAATCGACCAGGCTTTAAAGTAAAAATGACCTTCACTCTGTAATCATACAACGCACAAATGTAAAGCAAAGAGATTTTCCTATTCATCTCTTATCGAC
>DEAW01000115.1:81479-117070 GCA_002348315.1 Planctomycetaceae bacterium UBA2972
ATATTTGCATCGAATCAACCGCTATAGAACACATCCTGCTTAATCGCCGAACAGGTACTATAACCGATCTAACCTCACCTTCCTTAGAAGTAAGACAACGTCGATTTTACGACTTCGCCCCATAGACCTGAGGCTCTAACGCTCATAAATTGGATTTAAGCAATTCATGACATTAACTGTCAGTATTGATCGTCCGGAATAATATCACCCAGGAGAGCTCCCCGGTGTCACCAGTATCAAATTTGAATTCTGAAGAATTTGATGCATTGGAGCAGTTGCTCGGCTACCTCAATTTTTCATCCGGTTCTCCTGACCCGCAATTCCTAAGCAATCTCAATATTGTTTGGAAGCACCTGGCAGAACAGCACGGGGAAGACACCTGGACTCACCTCTATGACTTTCTTACCGACGCAATCAATCACTTCACGAACGAGAAAGAGGCCTTTTCCCGTGTCGAACAGGCACGTACCGTTTTAGAGATTACCTTTGATCAACTGCTGCGTTCTTACTTTCTGTTTCACCAGGACCTGCTTTTCCATTCCAGCGAGATTCAGGTCTTCAATGCTTTCTTTATTGGCCGAGCTTTCGAGGTCGTTCTAAAGAACGGTCCTGACTTCAGTACGCTCGATACCGAAACCCTAATGAACCAATTCAATGACTTCATTGGATTTCGACCCGTCGCAACGCTGGAAACGCAAAAACACGAACCCTACACCAACGAATGGCTGAGACCAGTGCCGCTTTACATTCAGGGAGCGGGAGTTTGTGAAGGCCCCTACAAAGAAGTCATTGCATTAACGATCCATTTGCTTGAGCAAACCGATGAATCCATTCTGCGACAGGCTGGTTTCCATCCCGAAAAACTCACCGAGCTGGCGATCGACCCCCGGGCATATGACTTCGATCATCCCGTCAATAAACGCCCCAATCATCATTTTGGAATGTGGGATCCTCATCACATTGACCGGGAAGGGTATTACGATCGCTATATCATCCAAACGGTCACACTCGATTCACTGATGACTCGGTTTAAGGACCGGGACGATTTGGATCGCGATGAATTGTTATTCGAATCCTCAGCTGTCCTGGCCGGGACGATTCTGATGGCCTCAGGAATCAGCGGTTGGGGACCGGCCTGCCATGATTCCTCTGTTAATCTTTCCAAACTCATGCCGCGGATTGCGTCCTATCGAGATGAATTTTACCGCCAGTTACTGGGGCAAATCGATCGAGAGCACCGTGATCGGCTGGCCGAGGAAGCTCTAATTCGCCATCAACCTTTTGGAGCGGCACGACAACATCTTAACTCGCAGCTAACTGAAACCCGAGCTCGGCAACTTGAGCACATTCATCTGGGACAGGTTTTTGCGTTCATGGGGCACCACGATGCCGCTCGAGATAAAGTCAGCAAAGTACCCGTTCCGTCGGCACGATTTCGCTGTCGAATTGCCTGCCAATTGGATCAATCTCTGCAGGCATTAGAACAAAATGATCTTCAGCAAACAGTGGATATTGCATCGTCAATTTTCTATCTCATCCAACGGTCCATCCAATGTGGAGCGTTTGTGGATCCCTGGAATATCCTTGGGTTTGATTGTCAGTTCAGCCTGTTTCCTGCAATGGAAAATAGCGTCCACGACCATCGGGTTGACGAATTGATTATCATTATCGAACAGTTCTTCGCTTTGTTAGCCAAAGCCTGGAGTGAAGCAGCCGCTATCGACAATCAGGATCTTTGTCGTCGTATTGATCTGCATTTCCACGAAGCCGCTCAATGGTGGCACAAATATGCTGCTCACGAAGTCAACAGCGTCCATGCAGCGGATCCATTTGAACTATACAACGCAGCCAAACGAGTCGCTGAAGCACTCAATCTGTGGAACAAGGATAACACCAGTGCCGGGAGTATCCGCTTCTGGACGCCCTATGTCGAATTATTCGATTCCCCCAAAGCCTATTCCCTAGTCATCCATTCACTCCTGGAACAAGGCGACCAAATAGCGTCACGAGCCTTGCTGATAAACTGGCTGAGTGAAGCCGAGAATGTTCCGTTGGAGCAAAATGATTCGTCATACTACATTCTGTCACGACGCTGGCTGCTTGATGTTCTCAGCAATTCGTCTGCAGTATTACTGACAACCAAGTCCACCGAGACCAATGATTCTCCCGAGGAAACATGGAATAAGATTCGTAAGTACTTTGACTATCTCGAAGCCAACTCCGAATCCTATTGGGATGTTCCCACGTTTGAACTGGGACTCCCTGAAAGCAGCAAACAGGAATCACTCGAATTGGAGAAACTTTCAGAGGACGAGGAACAATACGACATCTTCAGTGCCGCTTACGAAGATGTCTCTTACGTGGATACAACCGATGACGGAATCGATGGTCATATCTTCGATACTTCCAATAACAGTCAGGACGAACTGTTGTTAGCCGGAGAACAAATTGATAGACGTTTGGCATTTCACGATAGTCTGGCCCAACAGTGGAAACTTGCCGGACTGGGTCAGGCCATTGTCATACGTCAGTCCCAGGATGACATCGACAGGGAAGTGGTTCAATCCAGTCTGGATACGATCTCAACCTGGTCAGGACGTCTGCGTAAAAACCGCGATGAGTTAGAACGATTACTGGAGTCGATCGGGGCTTATGTGATCGCAACGCCGGTCGGCGATTTTGAGTCGATGACTGAATACGACCGACAACGTGTGACGCTTGAATCGCTGATGGAACGAGTGATCTCCACCATCATTGAAGTCACCGACACCCGACGGATTCTCGACGCTGTCGTATTATTTCTGGAAACAAATCTGGGAAGCCAACGCGAAGAAGCAACCATTGTCGAATTCCAACAACTCACACTCACAATTTTCGCTGCCTTGATTCAAGGTGATCGTGACACTGTCCGGGAACACTGGCAATCTCTGTTAGACGGAATGGCACAATTACCATTGCTTTACATCCCACTTTCCAAGGGAGGAGATCCCAAAGAGATTGTGGTTCGGCGAGTCCGACAACGGACGATTTCAGATCTGTTGCTCTGGTTGCCCCGAATGGGACTGGTTGTCGAAACTTGCCAACTGTTGGAAGCCGCTCGTAATATGGAACGGCAACATCCAGCCGGACTTGGCGCCGTGACCGAATTTGATGAGCTTTTTCATATCGGCTACGAAGCGATCATCGAATGCCTGATTAATTCAGCACCCGACTGGCCACTCGCCACTCTGCCTGAAGAGGAACAAGCAAAAAGAGTGGAGTCGGCAGAAGATGAACAACTAGTTCAGGCGTTGGAACAGGTTACCGAAGCATTACTGAGCAGCTGGTTGGCACACAGTCAAACCTTAAGGCTGTCAATTCTCGAACGAGTGGCCCACCGCAGCACCTGGGAAAATGTCGTTCAATTCATCGAAAAATACGGCGGTGAACTCTTTACGCAGCAGTTTTTAGCCATGGGTAATATTCGAGGCATCCTACTACAGGGTGTCGAATCCTGGCTCGAAGCGATTCGTGAGGAACCTCATTTAGAACTACGCTTGCTTGACGCGATAGAACGAGATATTCCAGCCAAAGAAGCGGGTAATATTCTCTCGCTGATTCTCGAGTCGATCGTTGAAAATTACTCGGAATATAGAGACTACAACAGCACAACCACGCAAAGTGACCGGGGAGAACTTCTCTATACTTTGCTGGACTTTTTAAGATTGCGAGTGCGTTACGATCGTATTTGTTGGAATCTACGCCCTGTCATCCTCGCTCATAAACTGCTGGTTTCTCATGACAATGATTCCGCGGCCAACCTCTGGAGACAAAGCTTAACCGAACGTATCCAGGAAGAAGCTGAGATGTTTATCACTCGGCTAAAAAAACTCCAATCACAATACTCCATTCGGATGCGAACGGTCGCAGATCGTGTGGAAGAACGATTTGTTCGCCCCATGGAAGTCGATCATTTACGATCGCTGGTGAAGCCTAGTCTGGATGAGAGCAAAGATATTAAATCCGGCCGACCGTCGTTTGAAGAGTTACTTGAGAAGACCAATGTCTTGCTGGAAACCCCGTCCGGAGCCGGGCTCGATGTTCCTACCTGGCTGATCGCTTTAGAAGAAGAAATCGAATTGCTACGGTATCCGGATTACATCAAACATGATGAAAAAAGACTCCGAGAGGTGATTCCTCAAATCAAACTGTCTCATGATGAATTACAGCAACAGTTGATCTGGTGGCTGGAACAACAGTAGATCGCATTTCTAGTGCTAACAGGCTGATGATTACAACAAGTCCGGCCACATACTGTCGCTAATTAATAACCCCTCTTCGGTCAAACAGAGACGTCCTTGTGACCATTGCAATAAACCTTGATCAACAAATCGTTTTATCTGTGGTCCGGCTAGAGAATCGAGGGACACTCCGGTCTTTTGAAGAAACCACTCCGGAGTGAACCCGTCGAGGCGGCGCAATGCGAACACGAGAATTTCCCGCTGGAGGTCTTCTCCCACAACCTGTTCTGATTCAGCCACCGCGGACTCGCCTGCCAACACCTTCTTGATATAGTTCGTGGTGCTACGATGATTGACTTCCCGATAACCGTTAACGTATCGTGCCGCGCCGGGACCGGCTGCAAAGTAAGGGTCGCCAAACCAGTAGGCCTGATTATGCCGGCATTCAAAACCAGGTAGAGAAAAATTGGAAACTTCGTAATGATGGTACCCCGCTGCGGTGAGCGTTCGTCTGGCCGTTAAATAGAACGCTCGTTGTAAATCATCGCTGACTTCTTCCCAATCGCCTTTCTTAAATCGACTCCAGAATGGCGTTCCCTTTTCAATGGTAAGGCCGTATGTGGAAATGTGGGTGGGACCGAGTGTCAGTAACGATTGCAGATCCGTCGTCCATTGCTCGAGCGTCTCACCGGGTACTCCAAAAATAAGGTCCATCGAGACAGAGGCCATAGACTTCAGTAGCTTGAAGCAATCTTCCAATTGCTGTTTCTGATGACTACGTTCTAGTAATTTGAGCTTGGACTCATCAAAGGACTGGCCGCCCAGACTGACTCGATTGATCCCATATTCTTCGAATAGTTGCACGGTTTCAGCCGTGATATCTTCTGGATTCGCTTCCGTCGTAAACTCGCCATCGTCTGATAAAGGGAACCAGAATTGAAGCAAGTCGAGTAACGAGCGAAATTCGGTCAGGCTTAATTGAGTGGGAGTCCCACCGCCCAGAAAGATTGTATCCACTTGCTGAGGCGAATCTAATCGCCGCAATTCCATTTCCAATGCCTTTAGATAGGATGCGTGTAAATCATCACGTCCGGTAATGACGGTGAAGTTACAATAACCGCATCGATGGCGACAAAAAGGGACATGAATGTAAACGGAACGGGGAGCCTGCGTCTCAATCGAAGTGGCCATCATCTATAACCACAAATGCAATCGCTCTGCCAGAGCGTCTGGCAAGGCAGCTTGGACCATCTTTTTAACCTGATCGTAATTGTAACGCGTGCTGAAATGAGATGCGATAATCAATTCGTTTTCAAAATCGTCAGCCCGGTCGATAAAATCATTGAGGTGCATATGACCGTTTTTACGAATTTTATCCTGACTATGATCCTGAGATACGAACGTCATCTCCGTGATTAGAATCTTGCATTGATACAAGGCCGGCGTCAAATCCAGGCCTTCGATTCGTGTGTCACCGGTATAACCAACTAATGGAATGCGAACTTCTGCGGAAACCTCCGTACCACTTTGACGAATATCCCGAATCTGCTCGCCACTCAATTCCGTATACTCCGCTTTGAGCTTATTCCGTCGATGCCAAACCAGATAGCTTAACGACGGTACGGTATGCCGAGTCTCTCCTACAGTCACAAGAAACTCCTTGTTAAGCTCGATTTCATCCCCGGGTGCAACTCCAACAAGCTCGCAGGGCAAACGACCACGATCCAGCTTAGTAAATGCTTTAAGAATTTGATGGACCGTATCCACCGCATGCTGAGGTAAGTAGATGCTGGGAGGTTCCATCTTCATCATACGGCGACGTGCAACATAAACCGGTAACGCCACAATATGATCCATATGGCAATGCGAAATAAACCAGTTAGGCGTGCCCATGAAATCCCATGGATGCGCTCCTAAATCGAAACCCAGTTTCAACTCAGGCACACGCCAATACGTCTGCACTGCAGCGCGCGAAAACCCCTCGATTGTAAGATCGCCATGAGTCAACGTTTTTACCGGCAGGTTCTTCACGTTTCAATTTTCGATTCGGATGGGGGCTATTTAAGAGTACTGAATTATGATTCGGAATGCCGATTGTAGCCAGCCTAAATCAGCTGTGTCCGGACAGTGCCCCGATTTATCGCATCTTGGTAGGCATGTCACCTAGAACAGGTTTTTTGTGATCATATTCCTCGACATTGGAGACATCAATATCCGCGCGGAAGTGCTCGCCCGCCATAACCCAAATGTCACCCCCTACATTATCTTGTATCGCTTCCACACCATGGTGACGAACCAATTCCAGTATCGAAAGGAACATTCCAATGATCGCTGTCTTGTGCATCCCCATTTCAAAAAACTGTGACAACGCGACTCGACCTTCCTTCACAATCCGCCTATGGATCTGACGCATGTAGACGTGAATCGGAGTGTCATCAAAAATGACCGTCTCTTCAGGGGCAACCTGAATATCCTTCAGGATCCTTCCCATCGCACTGACCAGGTCCCAGAGTTCGACATCCTGAATATGTTGCTCGGCCATGTCAATTTTACGCGGCGGTAAGTCATTCGTTTGACGACCATGCCGCTGTCCCCAACCGCGAGCCCGCGTCTCCAGCATCATCGCCGCATCACGGTATTGCTTGTATTCCAGCAAACGCTGTACCAACTCGTCCCGGGGATCTTCAATCTCAGTTTCCACCTCTTCAACTCGAGGTAGGACTAGTCTGGATTTGATTTCTGTTAGAGTACTAGCTAATTCAAGAAAATCACCAACATCATCGATACTTAATTGCTCAAGGAGTTCGAGGAATTCCATATACTGATCGAGCACTTCGGCTATCGGAATGTCTTCGACGTTGAGTTCATGTTTGCGTACTAAATACAGTAGAAGGTCTAGTGGTCCTCTGAATACATTCAGTTCCACTCTAAAATCTTCCACCAGATCGGACACAGTTTTCTCTTTCTTGATTAATGGGAAACTAAACTACACTCAATTCCAGGGCAAATCGTACTCAGTTTGCCATGCTATTTCCTACCCCAATTGGTTTTTGAACCTGCTAAAAACGCATCAATTGCTATTGATTTGTTTCAATAGAAGGCGTAGTGTGCATTTAAGAGCAGCGGATACCTATCCCACCTTGACTCACTTTTGTGTCACATCCGTGCTCTCCCCCACTTCGTGATCCCTGTTTCATTAACGACAGGGTTTCCAATACATACCAAGTGATCACTACCACTTTGATATAAGCCATTCAGAAGCGGTTGCTTACACATCAAGAATTTGCAAGGTGTGGACGGCCACCTTACTGAGACTTCCTGCTTCAGGCAAAGGAGTACGAGTGATGATCGAAATCAAGCATGCCACTACCCGGGACGTACTGTATCGTCTGGAAGACGACACATTACAAGAAGCTCATTTAGACAACGCAAAAATCGCCGGAGCGGATCTGTCGAATTTGGATCTCCGTGGCGTTACGTTTCGAAATGCTGATCTTCGCGAGGTTGATTTTTCGGGAGCTAATCTTCAGGGAGCTATCTTAAAGAATGCTGGTTTAAGTAGAGCCAATTTCGAGCATGCTAATCTACAGCAAATCGACCTGACCAATGCTTTTATGGATGATGCGAATTTCAGCGAAGCTGACCTTTCGCATGCGATTCTACGTTACAGCAAAATGACTAATGCCGATTGCCAGGGAGCCGTGTTGATACGAGCAGATATTAGCCTGGCCGATCTCACTCGAATTAACTGCAATGACGCCAACATGGCACATTGTGATTTACGAGGTACTAACCTAGCCGGAGCGAACTTAAACGGCGCCAACTTAACCGGAGCCAATATGCTGGATGCAAAGATGGTGGATGTCCAAATGGCCGGCGTCCATATGGAAAACGCCATTGGGCCCCACGGACAAATCGTGCCAGCCCATAAACCCGCCACTCAAACATCAAGATGGTGGGAATTCTGGAAACGTTAGGACACGACTTCCGGAATGACATACGGTCCTCGCGGTATTACCGCTATCGATGCATTTTGACCGTGGACACGTAATGCTTCGTCTACTGCGGTTTCGACACTCTCAGCACTATCGACAAACAACTGCTTGATCGTCTCCTGAGAAAGACCATCCGTAACCACCTTAACCTCTGCCTTGCGTAACACTTTAGCCATCATTTCAAGCTGCCATTGGTCCATCACAAAGTAATCCGGTGACATGATGGCCTGCATGAAATCGTCAATATTAGGATGGCGTTTAAACAAACTGGCAAATTCGTCACTACCAATGCCCTCGGTCATACTGGCCGCCACAATAATCGAACCGCCTTGTTTCACAATCGGTACGGCTGCCATCATCCCCTTCACACTTTGATAAAAAGTCGTATCCAGCGGATATCCGGCTGACGAAGTGATCACGATATCGTATTCCTGGTCGACTCGGTCGATCACAATGTCCTGACAGAACGCTGCACCTTCTTCAAAGGCGCTGATTTGATCGCCGGCCACAAACTTCAATGGGCGGCGATACGCATCAATCACTACGTTTGCAATGAAATTACATCCCGCTCGATTGGCAATCCAGGTATTTTCGCTGTGCACCGGATTGCCGTCGAGCTGACCGGTCGCTGCGTTGGGATGCTCTAAAAACCGCGGGCTGTGCCAGGCTCGTATCGTCTCGATACCAGCAATTCCCGGACAGACAAGTTTCCGACCGCCTGAGAATCCCGCCATAAAGTGGGGCTCGATCAACCCTACCGTAATCTTCATATCCGCTTCCATGTAATGCGTATTGATCCACATGGACACACCACGAGGTGATTTACCCAGATAAACAAGTTGCTGAGGATCCTGAGCATCATGGTTGATCACGTTATACTTTTCAGCTATCTCTGCACCCACCATTTCGACGATCTCTTCCGGGCGGCTGGGGCGATGAAGTCCCGTGGCAATCAAAATCTTAATGTTTTGAGTTTCAATTCCACCGGCATGTAACGTTTCCAGTATGGGCTCGAGCATGAGCTGATTTGGAACAGGCCTGGTAATGTCACAGATGACAATACAAACAGAAGACCGCCCCTGAATGATTTCACTCAGGGGCGGTGTGTTGTTGGGTTTATCTAAGACTGCCTGTAAAGCCTGACGATCAGTCATATTGGGCTGTTGGGCAAGTGGAGTCGCAGTCTTATAAGCTAACGTTCGAACGTCCAGATGATCGGGCAGAGTCACCATAAGACCCTGTTTTCCGTAATCGAGACTAATCTGCATCGAACTATTTACTCTGCAGATTCCTCGTCGACTACAATGTCTACATCGTCTGCTGCATCTTCGTCAAGCTGTTTCACTTTCTTCTTACGTTTGAGTGAAACTTTCTGAACGCGTACTTTAGGCAGACCATATGGTGAATCCCCTGTATTCCAACGTTCTTCTTCCGCAAGTTTCTGCAGTCGCTCAACACGTGTTAACACGTTGCGGCTCTGCATGGATCCGCGAGAAATCCTTAAACTCTTATCAATCGTCATTTTTAAAACTCCGAGGTCCCACTAATGAGGACAATTTCCTTGTTCGAATTTCTCAGTATAGAACCACCAGATTGGTTCATCAACCGCTAAAAGAGCCACGTCTAGACGATTCTCGGCAGTTTTATCACGTCGAAATGACTGTTTTTATAGTTTATTATCTCAAACAGTCGCAGATTCAACGCTGGCGATTGACTGCAGGAATTTCCCCGTTGATTGCGGGCGGTCTTTGGGATCCACCGACATACACGCCATGATCGCTTCGGCCAGTTTGGGGTGTAATTTCGGTTTGTATTCCAAAATAGGAGTGGGTGCCAGAGTATCATGACTCAAGGCTGCTAATCCGGACGCATCGGTAGAGGGCCAGGGTAATTCGAATGTCAATAATTGATAGAACGAAACGCCCATCGCAAAGATATCAACACGCTTATCCGTCTTTCGACGACGCACAATTTCAGGAGCCATATAAAATGGCGTCCCCGTACGATTTCCCGGCTGGTGAAAAGGAGGCTCGTCGGGTAACGTCAGACCGAAGTCAAATAGCTTCAGTGAAGTACAATCAGGCGATGCAATATAATTACGTGGGCAAACATCCCGATGAATATAACCTGCATCATGAACAGCTCCTAATGCTTCCGCGAACTGTCGAATGAGACCTAACCGCTTTCCTTCCAACATCGAATCACGATCGTAGATCATCGCATGCAGGCCATTACCTTTGAGGTATTCCATCACCAGATATTTTCTCTTGTCTGTCGAAGTCCCATATTCATATGTCTTGACCACATTGGGGTGTTCGATCTGAGTGGCGATCTTGCCTTCAGAAGGCTTCTTCAATGTCTTGAAGCGTTGTTCAAACAGAGCCGTCTTATCGGAGTCTGCTATTTTGAGCCCCACAATACGGTCGGTCTCACGGTCCCGCGCCATAAAAAATTTAGACATCGTTCCGGAAACTGCGGCGCGAACAAACTCGAAACGCTTTTCCAGGTCAACGTTTTTGCGGAAGACGACGGTACGACCACCTGACTTACGTTTTCCACTAATGAGCGATTTGACATTGTCAAATATCCCCATGGAATCTTCCCTGTAAAATCCGTTTAATCTGTTCAATCAGCTTGAAGTTGTGTTTCGGTCTTTAGCATGCGCGGCTGACACTGCCGAACAGCCATTCGCACAAAACTATTTACCTACGTAGTCAATTGTACGAGCGATTTCACTCTTCAATTTTCCACGGGCAACAATACGATCTACGTATCCGTGCTCCAGCAGGAACTCGCTGGTTTGGAATCCTTCAGGTAGTTCAATTCGAATGGTCGCTTTGATCGTCCGTGGTCCGGCAAATCCAATCAAGGCCTTTGGCTCAGCAAAACAGATATCACCTAAGGCAGCAAAACTCGCAGCAACGCCACCCATCGTTGGGTTCGTTAATACCGAGATAAAGAAACCACCCTGTTGATCATAGCGTGCCAACGCAGCTGAAACTTTAGCCATCTGCATCAAAGAGAGGATTCCCTCATGCATACGGGCTCCACCACCTGAACCACTGATAATGATCAAGGGTAGGTTTTGTTCGGTAGCACGCTCAATTAGCCGAGCCAGACGTTCTCCAACCACCGATCCCATACTGCCCATGATGAAGGCAGAATCTGTTACGCCAATCGCCACTCGCCGGGCACGAATCATACCACAGCCTGTAAGCGCAGCATCTCGCAAACCTGTTCGTTTCTGTTCGGCTACAATCCGATCTGCGTACGACTTGCGATCCTTGAATTCCAATGGGTCGGTCGGCATCAAATCCGCATCCCACTCTTCAAACGTACCTTCGTCGAGGACCTGACGAATTCGTTCCTGACCGGACACATAAAAGTGATAACTGCACTCGGGACAAATTCCCAGCAGTTCATCGGCAGTCTTCTTGTAGATAGTCTGCTGACAATCAGGGCACTTTACCCAAAGTCCTTCAGGTACGCCGCGTTTCGTTCGTTTTACTGTTTCGGTTGAGCTAGCCATTTAATATGCAGTATGCAGACATGTCATTTTTCAAATCTGTGCCTGTTATTATGTTCTAAATGAAGATTTTTTCGACCTCAAAAAGGTAATGAAAAACATCCTCCTGACACAAGATGAAAGGTGTATTCTTCCCGTTTTAAGCTGGAACGACGAAATCAGCAACCCAAAAGCACTTCGACTTAAGCAATTTCACGCCCAGCTGCAGCAATCAAATCAGCGACTGCCTGCGTGTAACACTCCTCTTTAAAAATGGAAGACCCTGCCACAAACCAGGTTGCTCCGGCAGTATAACAATCTGCAATCGTCGCAGTGTTAATACCTCCATCCACTTCCAAAATGAAATCCAATTGCTGTTGTTCGCGAATTTCATTAAGTCGCTTAAATTTCTCTATGGCGACAGGGTTAAATTGCTGACCGCCAAATCCTGCATTCACACTCATGCATAACACCAGGTCGCATAAATCTAAATGAGGAACAATGTCTTCAAGAGGAGTATCCGGATTCAATGCCACTCCACTGGCAACTCCCAGTTCTCGGATTTGCTTCAAGGTTGCTGGCAAATCCGAACAGGCTTCAACATGCACGGTTAACAAATCAGATCCAGCCGCAGCAAACTGATCGATATATCGAATCGGCTCCTGAACCATTAAATGAACATCCAATGGCATTTGAGTGTGACGCGCCAAGCCTTCAACCACTGGCATTCCGTAGGTCATATTAGGTACAAAAATGCCATCCATGACATCCAGGTGTAAGGCCTGAACCCCGGCAGCCTCGAGCAATTGGAGCTCGCTACGTAAATCTCCAAAATCACACAGTAGCAGTGATGGGAGAACTAACGGCGAGCTGTTGCGCAGCTGTAATATTTTGTCACGTGGCGTCATAACTTTCCTGAAGTTGGATTACATTCCAACGTTTCCCATCTACCTTTACCATTGATGATCGAGAATCAATGCCTGGGGCAAATCTTCGATATTGTCTAAACCAAAGACCTGAAGAAATCGATCCGTCGTAAAGTAAATCGTTTTCCGAGGTTTATCTTCCGTACGTTCAAGCCGTAGCATTTGTCTGCGGACCAACTGTGACAAAATGAAACCACTGGAATGATCTCGCATGGCATCAATTTCCTGTCGGCTTATTCCCTGATTGTAAGCAACAACAGCCAGGACATCGATTGCAACCTGAGACAATTTCGTTTCCCGTACGCGCCCGTAAAATCGCTCGCGCAACCCATCAAACTGCTCTCTTAACCCCATCACATACCCAGCGTCCTGCCGTCGAATCTCAAAGACTGAGCCTGACTGTTCATAAGCCAGATTCAAATCCTGAATGAGTTCATCCACTTCCTGAACAGAAACTCCACGCATCATTTTCGCTACGTGAGATGCAATCAAGGGCTGTCCATCCGGATCTCCGACAAACAACATCGCTTCGAGGATCGACTTAGGAGATAACTCCGCTTCTTCCTCAGCCGTCACTGTCACCGATACGGGCTGCGGAGGCAATTCAGTTTCTACAGTTGAGGCTGCCGTATCGCTAATCTCAGCTGCCTGATAAGGATCATCTCCTACCCCCATCAGGTTTGCATAAGCGTCACTTAATTCATCCAACGAAGTTCCTTCGTCCTCATCTGGCCGATAAAACTCACTGAGCCCCATCTGATCAGGATTCATCGGTACAGCGCGAGGACGCCTTACCGGTTGATCGGATTGTTCGTGTTCGGTAGACATGCGCATAACTATACGAAGAAACCTCTCTTTTTGAAAAGAGTGAATGCCCTGAACGCCGACCCAAACAACACGCAATATCTAATAAAACAGCTCTGTAGCTATTGCTAACTACAGAGCTGTATTCATATCACATCGAATGATTCAGAAACCCGGGGCCTTGCCAATCTATGTCCAGCGACTGGCCACTTGCGATTTCATAAAGGCCAAAGCATCGCCTGCCAACTGTTCTTCGCTTTCATACATTCGACGCCAGATTTTCGTGGCGGCGACCAGCTCTGGCAACGCCAATCCGAAAGCTTCCACAACCATCCAGCCATCATAGCCAACTTCATGAAGCGTATTGAAGTTGGTATCCCAGTCCACATTTCCTGTTCCCGGAGTGGAACGATCGTTCTCAGAAATATGAACCAATGCACATACATCGCTGCAGTCACGAATCGCCTGAGCAATATCCTTCTCTTCAATATTAGCGTGAAAAGTGTCATACATCATCCGCGCGTTGGGATGGTCCACTTCACGGACGAAACGAGCAGAATCTGCATGGGTATTCAGTAAGTAAGTTTCAAATCGATTTAATGCCTCAACGCCCAGAGTAATGCCTACGGTCTCGGCATGCTCAGCCACCTGACGCATACTATCGACTCCCCATTTCCATTCATCTTCGGTCGGCCCCTGCCCGGAAAAGACGCCCAAAGCTGAATGATAGGGACCCACTAAGCGAACAGCGCCGGCAGCGGCAGCGTTGTCCAATGCACGTTTATTGTTTTCCACACCTAATGTACGAACTGCTGAATCGGCACTAATTGGATTATCTTCTTCGCCACGCACTGTGACGGCGGTACACTCAAGATCCATTTCCCGGAGACGGGCACCCCATTGTGTGTAGAGCTCGATATTGTCTTCAAACACAGGGATTTCAACTCCGTCGTATCCCATTTCCTTGAGTGAGGCGACCACGGGAACCATGTCATCGTTCATGGCACCAGTCCAAAGTAATAAGTTCATTCCAAATTTCATGATTTCGTTTCCTCCACAATCTCATCTTTAGGATTGGTTCTTTGATTAGTTGTCATCATCGGGCAACAAAAGCTCCGTATGACATTGGTAAACTCGTTGACGCATCGATGCGAAGAGCTCGGTTACCGAATCGCCAAACGTCGGTAAACCAACTCGTTTCATTACCTGATTCAACCGATAGGCCAATCGGTCATCATCTAAGTAATCATACAAAAATCGCTCCCGGCAAAATGCTTCGAAAAATCGAACAAACTGATCTGTCTGGCACGTGGATGCCAAATTGATCACCTGCTGTATTTGTTCCGCATCCACTCGAACCAATATTTCGTAATATCGATCAAGTACACCGGGGTGCAATTCCGCTAATCGAGCGTCCAGCAGGAGTTCGATAACAATATGCCCTAAAAAACGAGGGCGTAACGACGTATCTTCGGGATCGGCGTCTCGTAATGCCTGAGCAAATTCGAGGTTGAGCTGATTGAAAATCTTCGTTGCATGAAACCACTGATCGTCATGGAGATGTTGTAAGATTCCCGTAGCAATCTCAACAACCTCTGAATCCTGACTGTCGATCAAGGGTGTCAGGTTGCGCGAGCGAACCCGCACTTTACGATCCACCACACTTAACATGTCAGGCACGCCTGTACCCGACATGAAAAGAGGTCGATCTAAATAATTAATCGCATGAGCTAAATAATTCATGCAGGAGGTATCCTGCTGTTAACTTATACGCTTTGCCAGGAGCCGTCGTTAGCTGAAGCGAGTACGGCATCACAGACTTTCTGCGTTTCCAATGCATCCCGGAACGTTGGTCCGGCAGGCTCGCCAGTTTCCAATCCCTTCAGGAAGTCGGCTACCTGATGTACGAAGGTATGTTCATATCCAATTTGCAAGCCAGGTACCCACCAGTTACCCATATAAGGGTGCTCGCCATCGGTAACATGAATACTCTTCCATCCACGAACCGTGCCGCCATCATTGTGATCAAAGTACTCTAACCGATGAAGATCATGCAGATCCCAACGTAAAGATCCTTTTTCACCGTTGATCTCCAGCGTATAAAGAGCTTTATGCCCGCGGGCATAGCGAGTGGACTCGAACAACGCCAGCGAACCATTGCTGAAGCGTCCCATAAAGGTACAGGCGTCATCAATCGTCACCGGCATGACTTCGCCGGTATCCTGATGCACGCGTTCTTTGATGAATGTCTCGGTCATCGCTGAGACTGAATCAATCGAACCGTTAAGCCAGATGGCCGTGTCGATACAGTGAGCGAGTAAGTCTCCGGTCACACCGGAACCTGCCACAGAAGCATCCAAACGCCAAAGCGCTTGACCACCCTGTGGTAAGTCGGTCGAGATCGTCCAGTCCTGTAGGAACTGAGCACGGTAATGGAAAATTCGTCCCAGACGTCCTTCATCAATCAGTTGTTTTGCCAACGTAACAGCCGGGACTCGACGATAGTTGTACCAAACGATATTGGCAACGCCGGCAGCCTCGACAGCAGCACACATTTCCTCACCTTCGGCAGTATTCATCGAAAGTGGTTTCTCGCAAAGAATCATCTTGCCGGCTTCTGCACAAGCAAGTGCAATCTCTTTGTGCAGGTTATTGGGAGTACAAATATCAACGGCATCGATATCGTCACGAGCAATCAAAGCTCGCCAGTCCGACTCGATCGATTCGTATCCCCAGGTATCAGCAAAGGCCTGTACCTTTTCCTGATTACGAGCACACGCCGCTTTGAGAACTGGCTGATATTCCAGGTCAAAAAAGTTGTTCACTTTGCGATAAGCATTTGAATGAGTACGGCCCATAAAGCCGTAACCGATCATTCCGATATTGAGTGGTTTTTTAGCCATAGTGTCTTTCTCTTACTCTCTAATCCGTCACACCCTGTGACCAATTTGATAAAACTGTTCTTCTAATTAGTTATTCCAACCGTGGGCGTCCCGTACGTCGACCATCGCTTTGAGGATGACGTTCCAGGTCTCCGGATCTTCCAACACCTCGTTCGGGAACATACAACCATCCCAACAGATGTGCTGAATTCCACGTTCCGTGGCATCCTGCAACCAGTATCCTGCTGTGCGGGTAATATCCAGCTTGCCATTAGGATCATCAGCGCGGCAATGCTTGCCAGTCTTATCGTGTGAACCAGCCCCGTGAACCGTGCCGTCGTTTTGAGCCACATGGAAATCAATCGTCCAGGGCCTCAATTTGTCAGTCATCGTTTCATAGGCTGCATAGAACTCTTCTTCAGAATATCCTTCCTGTAACAACGCATGTTCAGGAGCGTTATATCCCATCAGATAAAGATAGGTATGAGCCTGATCTGATTGGAACCCAAAGGATTCAGGCTTACCAACACCTTCGAGGATATCAAGCATATCCTTCCAGCTATGCATACCAGCCCAGCAGATCTCGCCTTCACAAGCCAGTCGTTCTCCATGAGTTTCAGCAATCTCAGCTGCTTTGGTAAATGTCTCCACAATCCGAGCGGTATTTGTGGCGGGATCTTCACGCCATTTTTCGACACCGAATTCCGCCGAATCGATACGGATAACCCCATAATCACGAATTCCGTGTTCGTTAAAGACTCCGGCAATCCGACAGGCTTTCCTGATAGCATCAAGGAATTTCTCCTGCTGCTGGTCATCTCCCATAGCAGAATCACCTACGGTTCCCGGCCAGACAGGAGCGACAACAGAACCAACTTTCAATCCATGACCGCCGATTAAGTCAGCAATCTCTTTCAATTCATCCTCACTGGCATCCGGATCTGTGTGCGGGTGGAATAGAAAGTAATCAACACCTTCAAATTTTTGCCCATCTACTTCAGCAGCCGCTGTCAGTTCAAGCATCCTTTCCAGACTGATCGGTGGTTCCTGGCCTTCTTCATCGCCTTTACCGACCAGACCGGGCCACATAGCGTTATGTAGTTTTGGAAATAGATTTGTCATAGTTCATTCACTCCTGTTATTCATTGGATGAACGTTCTCGTTGTATTAAAAAACGGACGACCCACCGGGATCGCCCCTCTGTTTAGTTCTTATAATCACCTATGGCGGGAAGATTGTCATGAGTATCCGGGCCAAAGTATCTTAACCCCACCAAATTCTCCGTGCCGGTGTTTTCAATTTCCACACCACCGGTTGCGGCTTCATAAGTGATGTACACTTCGTCTTCGGTTGTTTCACCAAAGCGAATCAGTGTCGGAGTCAGAAGCGTCAGGTTGCCCATCCGGCCTTTACCCTGAGTGGTAATCCAGCTACTGGCACCCGGATCCTGAATAGTACATTTAGCGCCCGGCTCGAGTGTTAACTCTTTGGCACTGAAGCACTGTTGTCCATCGAGCGTACCGTAAACGATCCAACGATCTGTATATCCGTCTCCACTGCGGGACTCATCCACGATCGGTTCCAGATAATTACTATCCTTGAAATTCTCGTCGACGTTTTTATCCCAATCCAACTGACCAATAATAAAATCCAGATCCTGATGTTTTTCTTCAGGCATATCTTTCACCAGCAGGGACCAGTCGACATAACGTCCTTCGACAATCGACTGGAACATTCCAAAGACATCACTTCCCCACTGAGGTTCGTAAGTACAAAGCGAACCGGGAGCATGAAGCACACCTGGTGGAATCAACCAGCCCGTTCCTCGTTTCAGCCGATAGGCTTTGGCCAGATCAAGGATTCCGTTGTCACCTTTATTCCAATTCTCCAGACATTCACGCACCTGAGCTTTGGAAGTTCCCGGTTCAAGTCCCATAAAGGTGTAAGGGAAGTTATTGTCCACGTTATTGTATTGCGGTGGGAAGTAGTAACTTTCAGGCTTACCTTCCTGCCCAACCAGCTTGGCATCTTCAAACCCTTGATGCATATGGTGAGGAATCGGCCCCATATTATCAAAGAACTTGGAGTACACTGGCCAGCGATTGTACTTGTCAAACAGACTGGAGCCAATAATTCTGGCGCCTGCCTCTTCGACTGCATCTTTCAGTAGAAATTGCTCGCCTTCAAATAGACAGAAGCTAAATCCTTCGTGCCAGACGCGACCTTCATTGGCTGCCTCGGTCGTCGAGCCAAACCAACGTTCATCGATACCGCCACGGTCTGCTCCGTAGGCATACAAGTCATCCGGGTGTAATCTCAAGCGACGTCCCGGATGTAAAAAGCTTCTGGGAACCCAGGTGGGTGTTAAACGAAGCAAGCCTTCACCATCATCTAATGCTCGATCAAGAATTACAGCTACATTATCTGATTTGACAACGTTGTCAGCCGTCATAGTTGTCTATTTCCTTAGCTAGTGATTCTGTGCAGTCGGTTACTAAAAACCGACAATGATGATAACTCGATTTTAAACGAGGATGCATTTCTCTAAAAGGAGTGCCAAAGAGCACTCATTGCCCAAACTTACGGGGCACACCAGCCTTTTTGAGGCTTTCTGTGTATTTTGGGTTCGCCGGTTGCCTGTAACGCGGCAATCCGTCCTTCCGAATCTGCTACCTGTTTTTCGTTAGAAAGAAACTGCATTTTCAATGACAAATCTGCTGAACCGTTTGGATCTAACTTGATCACACGCCCTTGCTCTCCTTCGTAGGAACGAGGATTGGGATAATTTGTCCCGGGCTCAATTCCCGTGACAAACCCATCTTCTAAAGCCGTCGTGTTCTTCCAAACACTAAAGCAAGGAATGGCCGCCGTGTTATACGCAAGACTAACACCTTGAGTGCTATGAGCGTTTTTCAACAACACTTCGGTATTCCCATCGTCATCACCCAGGCAGGTGAGGAAATAGACTTGCTCTTCAAAACCCGGCTGAGCCGCCTGATAGCTATCCCAGGCATCGATGCCGCTGGCGGCGTGATCGTTGCGAGGGACTAATTCGTCAATCGGAGCAACCACTCGGGAGCCAGCGTCTAACAGCGGATCGCCAAAGTTTGCGTGGTACAGCATTTGAGCTTCCGCAGGACTCGCAGACAGATTCTTGACCGTGTCATCGAGCTGAATTGCATTACTGCCGAAGCCCGTCGTGATTGTGGTCTCAAGGCATAACTTGAAAAAGTGAAATCGTGTTTCAACCACGACGCCGGAGACCGAGATCGTTTCCGCTTCAGGATCGATTGTGACTGCTGCTTTCTGAGCTGGTTTATTTCCAACACGTCCGTGTAGCGGATACTTGAGGTTGTTTGTGTCTGCGTCAAATTCAGGAGCCCCGTTGCTTTCCAGACCACAGCGAACCATCATTTCATCGAATCCGTCGAGCCACCCCAATCCACTGGGCTCGTTAAGCGGTACATACTTGGGATGAACAGGTCCCTGAACCGGTGATTTCCAGCCAAAGGCTTGCTTACCGATTGTCGCTGTCGTCAAACTCATTCCACGAGTAAGTAGAATTCCGAACGAAAGCTTGCCGTTGTTGATCTCAACAACTTCAACACCATCGCTTAACCCGCCACGTAATGTCCGTTTTGTCACGCTCCATCCATTAGGCGTCCCTGCAACATCAGCCGAAGAAATCTCCAGATGTTCCACAAACGTACCATCACTCACATCGGTAAGTATCCAGGTTTTGGCTGCCATACTGCACTCCAGTTGTTCTCAGAGGTAATTACATTCTGTCGATTATAAACGTGAATTGGACTGAGTTAAAGAAAGCCGGACAAAGACTTCAAAGAACGTATCAATCAGATGGGACCATAAAAAAACCCTCTTCAACGGTTTGTCAAAGAGGGATTCAATGTCTCCGATCGATGGTTATTTGGCACTGCGCCCATCAATGTGATAAATCGCCAGATGCTTTCCATCCGGCCCTTTAAACTCGCTCACCTTGAAGACGCCTTCTACAGCAATCGGTCGAACTGAGAAAGACGCACTTGAGCTACCCTGCATTTCGATAATCACGCAGTCATAGAGTGCTGCCCCCGGGCCAAAGCAACATTCCATATTGTCTCGAACCAGTACAAACTTCTTAATCCCGGACTGCTGAAAGCTAGGTAGCATATAACCACGAATGCGTACTAGTTGACCTTCCAACGCGGAAATCTCTTTGGTCAGCATGTCTCGTTTGAAAGGAGCACCTTTGGCGATATCAAACTTGATCGTATCAAACGAAATATCTTTTAAACGCGACTTATCCGGCTGCTGAGCCTGTGCAACGGAACTGAGTGTCAACAAATACAAAAGACAAACGGTCATAAAGTAGCGCGTCATATTTGAACTCCAAAGTCAGAGCCAGCTAGCTTCCGAATGTTATTTAATACCATCCGCTTCAAGATGGTAATAACCACCCTGTAACTGAACATCGCCTGTTGCTTCCTTGGTGGAACCGACAGCCAGGTGAGGGTTTACATCAATCGACATTGTACCCCAAAGTCGGTGGCGTTTCATGTCATAGACCAACTGCTCGCCCGGCTGTAAATCAACCTCGATCATATCCCACGGCTTGGGCTGACCACCAAAACAACAGGTCTTAAGGTCTCCGACCAGGACAAATCTCGAAATGTTCCCCAAACCGTTCACTCCCGGATGTACATACCCTTTAATGAATACGGGTTTACCGTCGTACTGTGCAGCATCCGGAGAAATCGGTGAATTTGCAGACGCGCCTTCGGCGTCCAGCGTGTAAAAACTGATCCGGTTATAACCGTCAGGTACCTCTGTAAAGTAAACGATCGTCGCCCACGTGGCTCCAATAAGTAAGACGGCTGTGTTGAGAGTCAATCCAATGCGAGCGACTTTTTCACCGGTTAACTCAAACGAGTTGTTGCGAATCTTCAGCAATCCGGCAACTCCGATCAATATTCCAGCTAGCTGCATAGGGCCGTAAAGAAAGACTCCATCAGGACCAAGCAATATGAAAAAGGCCAGGCTGATTAGCGATAAAACTAAAGAACCAACCGCCCAGGCGCTCAGCGAACGATATTCGCTGGCGTCAATTTCATGACGCGAACTTGAAAACAACTGGTCCTCGTCCTGACCATCATCACTGAATAAACTATCTTCTGCCATCAGTCATATTTCCTTTGGTTAATCGAGACGTATCACTCCAGAATCGATATCGTCCGAAACGACCGCCCACCATACAACGCTATTCGCTTAGATTGATCGACAGCCGCTATTGAACACACTACGAACCGATTAACCGATAAAATCGAAACTTAATAGACTCAGCTGGCAAAGATCTTAGTAGCCTGAACCACTCATGACTCGCCACTGAAATAGCAATAAACCGAGTCCCGCTAGAAATGGTACGCCCAAAGCATACCAAAGGTTCGATGGCTCAACTGTTGTCACCGCATTCGATTCTAATTCTTCGGGGGTCAAAGCCTGCTCGACAGGCTGACGTGGGGTGAGCGTTGGAGTCGTTGGAATCGCCGTATCTTCCACTGTTTCAATAGAACTGGTGGAGGTCGTTGCCGAGGGCACTTCTTCAACCACGTCTACCGGAACTTCCACAGCGGGTGTCGAAACATACAATTCATCGGAAGACTTATCCAAGGATGAACTCTTAGGAGCCTTGGTATCACCACGACCACTATTGGTTGGGCCAAAGGGGAAAAACGTGTTCGCTCGCTTAACGGCAGCAGGATCGATCTTCTCCAAAACCTTGATTTGATCCTTGGCTTTGTCCAACGGACACTGACGCAAGTAGTTGATCACCGGGACTCGCACCCAACTTGTCTCTTCATCTGCATCCTTGAAAAGTTTCACCATGCGATCCACCTGAGTCCAGTCTTCCCAGCGAGCAAGGTCGGGAATCACCAGGTCTGCAAGCTGAGGGCGATCCAGCATATACCGCATCGAAACCAATATGCGTTCACGAGGAATGATATCCGATTCGGTACCATGGAATCGTAATGCCATCACTGCAGCATACGTGTCGGCATACTCGGACTTCTTATTGCGAATGAACAGATCCTCAATCAACTTCAATCCATCCGGTCCCTTCAGTGTCAGGTAACACCCGATCAGAGCATCAAGACCAGCTTTCTTTTTACGGTCTGAAGAGCTTAACAGCGACTCGAGCATCGGTAGATCTTTCTCAGACCCACAAACACCAAGCATGGTGAGATACAATCGTCGGCGACTGGCAGGGACTTCGGTATCTTTGATCCATTCGAGCAGTTGCGTGTGATCCATTTTAGGCTTCAGTGCCTTCACAGCATCGTATGGGCTCTTGGCAAACTCGTCGTAGGAATCCCGAGCTAATTCTTCATCTTCATTTTCAAGGTACTGTTGAAAGAATTCGAGTCTCGTGACCGGGTCCTTAGGAAGTGTATCCAGTTTCAGAATATAGGCCTGCGTCGTCTGGGCTACTTCCAATGGCGTCGACCACATCAGCTTCGGGGGATCTACAGCCATGACCAGAAAAGACGTTCCCAGTTTAGCTTCACCGAAATAGATCGCTTCAATGGTTTGAGCGGGCTTCACCAATTCCTTACCTTTGACGATCGTGACCACCTGAAATCTGGCTCGTGGAATTTCCTGACCTTCTTCCAGTTGAGTACCAGGTTTAATTGGCGGAGGAAGTTTTACTAGCTTTGCGAAAACAACCGCATCCATCGATGCAATTTCTTCGGTAAACGTCTGAGTTGTGGCTACACAAAATGGACAGGCTACTGCCTGAGTAACATTCGTCAACATCATTGTTGCTACGGTAACAATCGATGTAATCGCGGTGAAACGTTTCATGTTCTTATCCTGGAGTCCCAAACAGATTATTGGACTAATTCCTCTCGTCGTAGCACTTAACTACTACTGTCAATATTACCTTAGAAAGATTCATTATTTCAATGACTTTATCAGGCGACACGACAATCTTATCCAAAGATTGCCTTACCTTTATTTTCCAAGTGACTTGGATACATCCGTCTTATAGGCACTGCTGGCAGGAATAATCCCCACAAGAATCGCCAATAGAATCAAACCCGGAATGATCAGAAATTCCGAGGAAATCGCTTCGAGAATCGGAATCGGGAGTGGCATCGGTGGTGCCAAATCAAAGAATCCAACCTGGACTCCTGTATGCGATTCAATAATTCCGCTACAAACCGCGATCAGACCATGACCACTGATAAAGCCGAGAATCCCCCCCATCAATGATAGGATCATGGATTCCATTAAAACAATAAAGTAAACCACTCTCCTGCTCGCACCTAAGGCTCGCAAAACTGCGATTTCACTTCGCCGTTCATTCATCGAGTTATAGATACTAACCAGGATACTGACACCGGAAACAAAACAAATCAACACTGTTAAAACGACCAACAACGTTTTGACCGGGCTTACGAAGAAATCCAGCAGACGGCGAATTTCAATGATCGGAAACACTGCCTGAGCTACATTACCTTCGTTCACCTGGTTTTCAATTCCCACTGAATACAGGGGATCCATGCGCACTAACAATGCGGTAACTTCTCGTTTTTCTACCGGAAGTACATAATGGGCATCCATGATTTTGTCAGCTTGTTGATCGGTTCCAAACTGGTCTTCATTCTCAAGAGGTTTAGCATGATCACTCATGCGGTAAAAACCTTCCATATTGATAAACACCGCTCGGTCGTTAGGCGTGCCTGTCGGCTTCAAGATTCCGACGACGGTAAACTTGGTTGCATGCTGATCACCTTCGGCGGATCCGTGGGACGGATTAATGGTATCCCCAACCGACAGATTTCGATCCCGGGCAACCGTCGATCCAATCACGGCTTCAAAATAGCCATGGTCTTCACTGAACTGCTCGATATTGCGACCATTACCCTGCATCTCATACGTTTTTTCTGCCGTACTTCCATGCCGCAGTAAATGAAACATATCTGGAGTCGTCCCCACAACTCGGTAGGGGCCCACGTAATCCCCCAGGCAGAGTGGAATGGCAAAATCTGTAAACGCCGCAAACTTACCTGATCGTTTCCACGGATAGAGCGTATCTGTTTGACTCTGCAGTGCGGTGTCGGAAGCTAACGCAGCCACAGCAGCAAGCGGCGACTGCACACCAAATGTGGAAGTCAACAAGGTCGTCCTGGCTACCTGTTGATGCTTCACGGCCTTGTAAGAATAGGATCCGCTGTATTCCTGCTCACGGATGTCCTGGGGTTTAAACTCAAGGAAGTATTCATAAGGAATGTTCTCGATAGGTTCACTGAGGTAGTAAACCGAGTTTAACACCAGCTGTAACTTCCCACCTTTGGCTCCCATGACCATGTTGTAGCCAAGCGTCGCATTGGCATTAAACGACTGCTGGACGATTCCGAAGATTGCGAGCACCCCAACAACCAGCGTAACACCCAATGCCATCGAGATCATGGTAAGTGTCGACGAGAGCATCCGCTGTTTGATACTTCGAAGGGCGATTGTGAAACTATTCACTTAGAACACCTCCTTCGTCTGCAGCCACGTCAGATGCGAAATTCTCACCGGCCAGAAGATTGATATCCTCCAGGCGGTCGATACGTTCAAATTGCTCAGCCACATCCATAGTGTGGGTTACCAGAATTAGAGCAATTCCAAAATCTGCGCATGACTCTTTAATCAGATCGACGATTCCCTGCTGGTTTGCCGGATCGATATTGGCCGTCGGTTCGTCTGCCAGTAACAACCGTGGGCGATTGGCCAGAGCACGGGCTACGGCAACTCGTTGTTGTTCACCAACACTCATTTGTTCTGGTTTATGGTTCAGCCGGTCAACCAAACCAACTCGTTGCAACAATTCCACTGCATAATGTGAATCCTGTTTACCGGTGGCAAAGGCCATACCCAGTTGAACATTTTCCAAAGCCGTGAAGGCAGGAAGCAGATTAAACGTCTGAAAAACATAACCCATGTTATTCGCTCGGAAACGATCTCGCATCGGTTCAGAGAACGCTTGCAGGTTCTGGTTATAAAAACCGATCGTCCCCGAATCAATCGAGTTAATTCCGGCAATGCTGTGAAGTAAAGTGGTTTTTCCTCCTCCACTGCGACCAATCAGGACGACCTGCTCCCCTTCGTCCACGTTGAACTCGGGAATATCCAAAATGTCCAGACGTCCACCGTCCGGTTGGGCAAATGATTTTTTTAGATCCCGAATCTTGAGCATGAATCACTAAATCAGAAAACAATGGAAAAATAGAACTCACTAAAATGTAGCACACCGGTAACTCCCAGACGGCGAATCTCACAGTCAAATCACCTACAATTCGGCCTTTTGTCCGACGGTTACCAAATCAAGAATACCGTCTTAGCTGTCGTCTTCAGCCATATCCCGAGCGTGATAACTACTACGTACAAACGGGCCGCTGGCTACTTTCTTGAACCCCATTTTACGAGCATAATCGCCCAGGTAATTAAATTCTTCCGGGGGAATGTATCTGAGTACCGGCAAGTACTGGACACCGGGTTGTAGGTATTGCCCCAATGTCAGGAAATCGACGTCATGTTCTCTCAGGTCGGCCAGCACATCAAACAATTCTTCGTGCGTCTCACCCAACCCTAACATCAGACCACTCTTAGTTTTGATCTCCGGGTTCAGCGATTTGATGCGGCTGAGCATGCTCAATGTCCAGCTATAGCGCGACTTGGGTCCACGAACTTTGCGATAAAGCCGAGGTACAGTTTCGACATTGTGATTGAATACTTCCGGAGCGGATTCGATCACTCGATCGAGTGCCGTAAGATTATCGACGAAGTCCGGAGTCAGTACTTCGATCGTGGCACCGGTTCGTTTGCGAGTTTCAGTAACGCATTGGTAATAATGCTCAGCCCCGCCATCGGCCAGATCGTCCCGCGTCACCGAGGTAATCACAACGTGCTTGAGTCCTAATCGCTGAGCGGCTTCGGCCACTCGTTGTGGTTCATCATCTTCCAGAGCATCAGGCTTCCCCCGGCCAACGGCACAAAATCCACAAGGTCGGGTACACACGTTGCCCAGAATCATAAACGTCGCAGTAAGCTGGGAATAACATTCCATGCGGTTTGGACATTTGGCATTATCGCAAACCGTTTCCAGTCCCAATTCTTCCATCAGGCCCTGCGTGAAATGATTTACATTTCCTTTGGGCACTTCACGGCGCAACCATTCAGGCAGCCGCTCACGCGTGACAGTAGCACTAGGTGCTTCAATAATCGGTAGTTGTGGAAAGGATGTTTGTGTGTCCAACTGTTATTCCCGTTCGACAGTTAGTGACCTTAGCAGCGGATGCCCGGTATACATGTGATAATCACGGCAGCCAAAAGTATCTGCGAATGATTGTACCATTGCCGAGCGAACTTCTGACATTCTAACAACCTGTCTTCGTTCAGCCAGCAGGCTACTCATGGTTCTGCGAGATTGATCAGCAGGTAGGTGCTGCACTGTATCAACATAACCATAATCCCGCATTTCGGGCTCTACATTGAGGTAATTACCAAAACAACTAACTCCCCGTCTTACCGCCATCGCCGTCACGCCAAGTAATCCTGTGCGACCCCAAATATGATGATCCATGTCGTTACATAACGGAGTATAGGATAATTCTTCCAAGGCTTCGGTTACGGCCTGACGTACAAGCCGTAAAACCTGTCCCGGTGAAACCTGATACCAATGCATGGGAATCAAAGGGTAGACGGCCAGTTGTCCCGGGCGATGCAGGATACACCCGCCACCTCGTGCTACCCACATCGTCTTCAGTTTACCCGCTTTCATGCGATCTGATTGGAGACGAATATGGGCGTGTGAACCCATCCGACCCACAGAAATCGCTGGCTCATGCTCGCATAGGATCACCTGAATCCGATCCGAAGCATAACTCAACTCCTGTACAATCTGCTGCTGCAGTCGCAGGTATTTCTTTAACGGGATCCGACCCAACATATGAAATGCCATCTTTGTTTCTTCGCGACTGAACATGACCAACCGAGTTCCCAACAGGTCTGAATGCTACGAGGTTTGCCTGCTAGATACTTTCATTAATGCGGGCTATGCTGTGATAAGCATTGTTAATCCAGCAGCTTATTGTATCCTCTTTGGCGTGGATGCCCCCATGGGTAAGAAAAAGAACCAACAAAACACCGAACCGGAGCAACGAACCAGCCACATTGCTGAAAATCGTAAGGCCCGGCATCAGTACCATGTGCTTGACACATTGGAATGCGGGATCGTGTTACAGGGCAGTGAAGTCAAGAGTCTCCGGCTGGGGCAGGTTTCACTAGAGGAAGCCTATGGCCGAGTCAAAAACAAGGATGTCTACCTGGTTGGGTGTGACATACCAGAGTACAAACAGGCGTCACATCTGAATCACCATCCGCGTCGTGAACGCAAGCTTCTGATGCATAAACTCGAGCGTCGGAAATTTGCCGAGAAAGCGCGACAATCCGGACACACACTGGTCCCCTTGAAGATGTATTTTAATCATCGGGGCATCTGCAAAGTATTGCTTGGTCTCTGCAAAGGGAAACAAGTACACGACAAACGCCAGTCCATGAAAAAACGTGATACGCAACGTGGACTCGATCGCGCAATGCGCGGGCGTTAGAAATCTCCTGCCTCAGGCTGCTCAATCAAGCCAAGTCGCATGCCCGTTTGAAGTTGCTGATCCACTTCCAGAGACTCCCTTTGGAAAATCCCTTCGTAGCGTGCTCCGACTTCCACTACGATATCTCCGGCACAGACTTCGCAAATCGGGTCACCAGGTACCACCTGCACGCCGGACTTCACTAACCAGCCGGAAAGGCTCAAACTGGCTCCATCGAGATCTAGTTCCGGAACGACAACCTCATGCTGCATGGCGATTACCTATCCAGTTCCAGAGTACCCCATAGGGTCGGGTCCTCTTGAATAGGGAACTCCGGACCCACCGAAAACGTCTGCCAGCCTAACTCCCGGTCAACGACAGCATAACTAAAGCCAAGTCGTGGATGATCAGCCGGATCAAATCCCGTCAGGCAATCTGCCGGGATAAAGCCTCGAATCAAATAACCATCTTTCTTACAGATCGAATAAACCGAAAGACGCTCCGGACGCACTAATGTTGGATTTTCACGAGCTCGGTTGATTTCCAAATGAGCTGCCAGTGGATCTGTACGCCGACTTCCCGCGCCTTCCGGCATAAACGTAAACCAGTGGCAAAACCGATTGGCTCGATGAATCGTGTGTGTGTCACGAGTATCCAGAAACAAATGGACTCCGTCACTGTCCTCCACCCGGGAATCGCGACACCACAAGGCTTGCTCCTTGCCTGTCACTTCCACCTGCACAAACACGCCTTGCGTGTTCCAGCCCAAACGCACATCAGCAAACTCCTGACGTCCGCTCAGTTCCTGTAACGAAGGAAGACGGTATCTGGGAGTGAGATTCACTCCGGTTGCTCCCCAGGACTTAGCCACCTTGAGGCATGGCACGGAAAAGCGAAATAACATTGTTGGATCAATCAATGACATCATTAAATCCCCTGCATTTCGGCCAGTAAGTTTCGTAAATAACTTTCCATGTCACTTGTGTAAATGTCTTCTGATTTATTGAACTGAATCCGAGCGACATCTTTGGTGGCCGAACTGGAATCAAAATCACGCTGGTTACCAAATTCAGCAATCCTCCCCGCCGTCATCAGACCTTTCGGGCAATTGATTTGTAAGACCAGAGCTTCCGCTTTCTTGGTTTGTACCGTCAACCAGGGCGTTCTGCCACCCGGTAAATACATATGGACAAGGACCTTGTTATTCCAGAGAAAATTGCCATCCGGCAACACATCCAACATGAGTTGATAAAGATCCTCCCAGACTTCCATCTTCCACTTCCGTTTATGCCCGGGCGTAAACCCTTTGGTGGAAAAATGCCATTGCTGTCCGTTTGACTTCCAGGGGGATTTCTCAATTTTCTTCTTCCCTGTGCCGCCGGTAAACTCCTCAAATGCCTGAACCGCTATCTCCAGGAATTCCCAATAGGCCGGCTTGTCTATTTCTTCGAAACTGTGAGCTCGAATTTCGATCTCCTGCCATTGCGATCGTTTCTTTACTTTGACACGAGGCTCATTCCCATAAACCGGCAGATCATCCATTTCATTGAGTGTTTTCAACCCGATGGCTTCAGCTAATTTATCCCGTTGAAATGTACTGGGAGCCGTACGGAACTTCATTTTCAGCATCCACGTTTCAGCGGTGATCGCATGAAAGAACCACCCCAGGCTTTTCTTGCCGGCTGCGATTTCCACGACGGTACGAGAGCCATAATCCGTTTCATGTAGACTGCTGCTCAACTGCTCGATCTTATCAATCGTTTCAGCAAGAATCTTTCCTTCCCATCGGACTGCTTCACCATCACGACCGACACGATGCTGTACATGCCAGGCTCGCCCATCTGACTTCCACGGCATCAAAATCTCTTTGCCGATTTCAGTGATTTCCAAATCCTCTCCAGACGACGCTTCCGCGTGCGGGTCGTAGTCCTGACGGACCTCGTAGGGACCGGCTGCCATCACGGGGACCAACGCTTCTCCAGTGTGGCTCGGGAGTGCACCGTTCTTACTATTTTTGATTCTCTTTTTAGCAGCGAAGGTTGCCAGAGATTCCGGCGTGCCGGCCTGTACAATCTGGCCTCCTCCAAATCCTGCTTCCGGCCCCATATCAATGACCCAGTCGGCCGTCTTAATCAAATCCAGATTATGTTCAATAACCACCACGGTATTGCCGAGATCCACTAATCGATGCAGAACATCTAATAGCTTGGCGATATCTTCAAAATGCAATCCCGTCGTAGGTTCATCCAGTAAATACAGAGTCTGCCCGGTGTCAGGACGCGAAAGCTCGGCAGCCAGTTTGACACGTTGTGCTTCACCACCCGAAAGCGTAGGTGCCGGTTGTCCTAAGGCCACATAATCCAGTCCCACATCGCAAAGCATCTGGAGAATGCGTCGAATTTTAGGAATGTTATCAAACAACCTGACTGCTTCTGAGGCCGTCATTTCAAGCACGTCGGCAATCGAGTGCCCACGGAATTTTACGCTCAGTGTATCCGGGTTATATCGCTTACCTTCGCATGTTTCACATTGCACCCAGACATCCGGAAGGAAGTGCATCTCAATACATTTCTGACCATAGCCATCACAAGCATCGCAGCGACCTCCGGGAACGTTAAAACTAAATCGCCGTCCGGTGTAACCACGGAGCTTCGCATCGGGTAATTGAGAAAATAACGTTCTTATTAAATCAAACAGCCCGGTATAGGTTGCCGGATTCGAGCTCGGGGAATTCCCGATCGGATTCTGGTCCACTCGAATCACCTTGTTGATATATTCAATTCCCAATATCCGGTCATGAGCGCCGGGAATCCCGGAGGCTCGATGCAGTTTTCGAGCCAAAGCAGTGTACAGAATACCGTCCACTAAAGAACTCTTACCACTACCACTCGGTCCGGTAACGGCTGTTAACGTCCCCAACGGAATCTCTAAATCAACATTCTTCAAATTGTGATGCCTGGCCCCGACGACTTTGAGTACCTGTTGTTTACCCTGGGCCAACTCTACCGGCCGACGATTCGAAGGAATTGCGATCGCCTTGGCGCCAGACAGATAGGGACCTGTCAGTGAAGTCTTCCGTCTGGCTAACTGTTTGGGTGTACCCTGCGCGACAATATGCCCGCCATGTTTTCCCGATCCAGGGCCGAAGTCACAAAGGTAATCGCTGCCTTCAATAATCTCTCGATCATGCTCCACGACTAACAGGGTATTGCCTAAATCTCTCAGCTTGTGAAGCGCACGCAGGAGTCGAGTGTTATCACGAGGATGCAAGCCAATCGTCGGTTCATCCAGGACATACAACACTCCGCAAAGTCCGCTGCCAAGTTGACTTGCTAAACGGATTCGTTGGGCTTCCCCGTTGGAAAGCGATGCGCTGGGACGATGTAATGTTAGGTAATGCAGACCAATTTCATTGAGGAATTCGAGACGTTCTCTGACTTCCCGCAACAACTCACCGGCTATCGCCTGCTCTCGCTTTGTTAGTTTCCAGCCAGTTATGAGTTCCAGAAGTCGATCTAACGCCGTACTGCATAATTGGTCGATCGTTGTCGACTGCAGTCGATAGGCAGCAGCATCCTCTCGCAAGCGACTGCCGCCACAAGTGGAACATTCAACTTCATCAACTAAATGTTCCAGTTTAGTTCGCAAGGACGGTGAGACTCTCGATGCTTCAGCCAGAGCAGGGTAGAGCCCTTTGAATTGGAATTTAAATCTGACGCCCGGCGACTTACCTTTCCCGGCAAACTGAACCTCAAACCACTGATCACCCGTTCCATGTAAGATTTTCCGTCGAGTCGCCGCCGGCAAGTCTATGAACTTCAGATCTTCAGCAATCTGTAGACCTTGTAGCAACGACTTCATCATGGCTTGGGATGTTTGATGTTCCAGATCCGGCCAAAGCGAGATGGCACCTTCAAGAAGGGTGGCATGCGTGTCATTCAGCAAGGCGGCCGGATTCGCTCCACGCTGTGTACCCAACCCTTCACAGGAGTCACACCAACCTAACTGGCTGTTGAATGAGAAATGATGGGGCGACAGCTGTTCAAACGACCGACCACAACTTTCACATGCCAGATGCTGACTGTGCTTTTTGATCCGCCATTGAGTTTCCTCCAGCTTCTTATCCGCATAAGCAACGTTCAGTATGCCTTTGCCGATCTGCAAAGCAGACTCAACACTTTCAGCAATACGACTGCGATCCTTATCACGAACTGTGATTCGATCAACGACAACTTCTACAAAATGAGAAACTCGCCGATCCAATTCCGGAATGTCTTCCAAGGCATACGTCGTACCATCCACTCGCACTCGAATGAATCCACTTTGTCTAATTTCATCCCACAACGCCGCATACTGCTGGCCCGACTCACGATCTACCGGAGCGAGTAAGTAAAGGCGAGTCCCTTCTGCTTCGGTCAGAATCTTATCGACGATTTGATCTGACGTTTGCGTACCAACTGGAATCTCACAATCCGGGCAATGCGGAGTCCCCATCCGGGCCATCAGGATTCTCAGATAATCATAAATCTCGGTAACCGTACCCACCGTGCTGCGTGGAGTGTGCCCAAGATTCTTTTGTTCGATTGCGACAGCCGGAGAAAGCCCATCGATATGATCGAGTCGAGGCTTTTGGGTTTGCCCTATAAACTGTCGTGCATAGGAACTGAGACTCTCCACATAGCGACGCTGGCCTTCCGCATAGATCGTATCCATTGCCAACGATGTCTTGCCGCTTCCGGAAGGGCCGGAAAACACTGTCATCTTCTCACGGCTAATATCCGCGTCCACCAGCTTCAAATTGTGCTGTTTGGCTCCCCGTACCCGAATACTGGTAATTTCGTCTGCCACCTGTCGCTCAGTATTAAGATCAATCTGGTCATTCGGTAGCTTGTTGAGCACACGGTAAAGTGCCGAGCCGGTTTCAGATTCCTGACAAGCTGCCACTTCTTCCGGTGTGCCTGCGACGACCAACAATCCACCATCTTCTCCTCCATCCGGTCCCAGATCGATTACCCAGTCGGCCGTTTTGATCACATCCATGTTGTGCTCAACCACCACGACCGAATTACCGCGTTCGACAAATCCGTGTAGCACTTTGAGCAACAATTCAATGTCGGCAAAATGCAGCCCGGTTGTCGGTTCGTCAAGAATGTAGATTGTATTGCCAGTACTTTTTCGAACTAGCTCCCGAGCGAGTTTAATACGCTGAGCTTCGCCCCCCGAAAGTGTTGGTGAAGCCTGCCCCAGCTTGAGATATTCCAGACCGACATCTGATAACGTTTTTAGTTTGTCATAGATCTTGGGAATGTTCTCAAACAACTCCATTGCCTGACGAACGTCCAATTGCAGGACATCTGAAATCGAATGGTCTTTGAATTTGATCTGTAACGTCTCCCGATTGAAACGTTTTCCAGTACAGACCGGGCACTGAACCCAAATATCCGCCAGAAAATCCATCTCCAGCTTATTCTTGCCATTACCTTCACAAGCCTCACAACGACCACCCTTCACGTTAAAACTGAAACGCCCCGCTTTGTAACCTCGCCGCTTTGCATCAGGCAACTGCACAAACAATTTGCGAATGTCATCGAAGACCTTAATGTAAGTAACCGGATTGGAACGAGGAGTCCGACCAATGGGCGACTGGTCAATGGCAATCATCTTGTCCAGGTGCTCGGTACCCAGCATGTCCATGTGGACTCCCGGAATCGACTCGGCACCGTTGAGCTCACGACGTAGGGCGTCGGCCAAGATGTCATTGATTAAGGAACTTTTACCGGAACCTGATACTCCGGTAACGCAGATGAAGTTTCCCAGAGGGATTTCAACGTCGATGTTTTTGAGGTTGTTATGCCGGGCTCCGAAAATTGTCAGCGTCTTTTCACTCTGCCCGCGACGATCTTTCGGAGTGACAATTTCTCTCGTACCGGCAAGGAACTGTCCGGTAACACTCCGTTGTTGCTGCCGTATATCATCGAGATTTCCCCGGGCAACAATCTCTCCGCCTTCAATCCCAGCGCCCGGGCCAAAGTCGACAATATAGTCGGCAGCCCGCATCGTATCTTCATCGTGCTCGACCACGACAACGGTATTGCCAACATCTCGTAGATTGAGCAGGGTGTTGATGAGCCGATCGTTATCCCGCGCATGCAATCCAATCGAAGGCTCATCCAGAATGTAGGTTACTCCAACTAATCCCGAACCTATCTGAGCGGCCAGGCGGATACGTTGTGCTTCTCCTCCTGAGAGTGTTGGCGCCGTCCGATCCAGAGTGAGGTATCCAAGACCGACATTGAGCAAAAATCCAAGTCTCGCTCGAATCTCCTTGAGAGCATCTTCGGCGACCAGAGCGGAGTTCTTATCCAGTTTCAAATCTGAGAAGAATTCCACCGCCTGATTCACACTCAGTTGACAAACTTCCGGTAACGACAGTTCCGGAGCGGAAGAAAATCGTTCGTGCAGAGACTCCAATCGCATGTTTCTGGCCTGGTCCACCAGACGTTGCCCGTCACACTGAGGGCAATGGATCGTGTTCATGTAACGTTCGAGTTTGCGTTGATGTGGCTTACTCCGACTCGAGGCATATTTCTCTTTATGTTCAGGTATGATCCCGTCAAAAGTACCGCCGTACTTAAGCGGAGACCGACCTCCCCGCCATGTGTAAGTGATGTGTAACTCACCTGTCCCCCATAGCAAGGCATCTTTGGCTTCCTGGCAAAGGTCCTTCCAGGGAGTCTCCAGCATATAGCCTTCGTCCCAGTCGTTTTTTCGCTCCAGTGTCGTAGCGACTCCGCGATAGATATGACGCCGCCAACGTCCCATCTTCTTGTGATTACCGAGCACCTCGACAGCCCCGCCCATAAACGTCTTTTGAGGGTTCGGAACGAGTAATTCCGGGTCGAACGAAAACATCTTCCCCAGTCCATTGCATCCCGTGCACATACCCTGAGGACTGTTGAAACTGAAAAGTTGAGGAGTCGGAGCGGAAAAACTAACCTGACAATCGGTGCAGGCATAATCGCTTGAGTAGACTTTATCTTTCGCTTTCTCGCCCGCCGGCAGAATGATCAGTGAACCTTCGCCGAGCTTTAATGCCTGTTCGACTGCTTCGCCCAGACGCGGACGTACCTTTTCAGATAACTTCAAGCGATCAATGACGACTTCGATATCATGCCTGAAATTGCGTTGAAGCGTCGGAGGATTCGTGAGATCACAAATCTGGCCGTCCACGCGTGCTCGGATATATCCCTGCTTGAGTAGGTCTTCGAACAGATCACGATACTCTCCCTTTTGCCCGCGAATCACAGGAGCCAGAATGGAAACAGCAGCCCCCTGCCCCATCTGTAGGATGTGCGAAATGATCTGTTCACGCGTCTGCGCTGTGATCGGCTTTCCACAATCAGGACAATAGCCTTTGGCAACCCGCGCGTAGAGCACTCGCAAAAAATCATAGACTTCAGTAATCGTTCCTACGGTACTACGAGGATTCCGACCGGCTGTCTTTTGCGAAATGGAAATGGAAGGGCTTAAGCCAGAAATGTGATCAACATCAGGTTTCGGCATCTGCCCAAGGAATTGCCGGGCAAAGCTCGAAAGACTCTCCACATAGCGACGCTGGCCTTC
>DEAW01000199.1 GCA_002348315.1 Planctomycetaceae bacterium UBA2972
ATTCCCGCCGTACATTCTCCTTTTAATTCCTTCGGAGAATTGAATTTAGATGCAGTGGAGAAGCAGGCTCAACGATGTGTGGAGACGGGATGTAAGGGAGTCTATGTGGCCGGTACAACCGGTGAATGTCACAGTCTAACTCCGGATGAACGCTCGGCTCTATTTCAACGATGGGGTGAAGTGTTACAAGGAGTCGATCTCTCCTTAATCTGTCATGTCGGAGATAACTCGCTTCCCGTTGCACGCGCGTTGGCCGAAAAGAGCCAACAGTCCGGAGCGGATGCTATTGCCGCCATGGCTCCCTGCTTCTTTCGTCCTGCCAGCGTCGATCAGCTGTTGCCTTACTTGAAGGAAATTTCCGCTGCAGCTCCGGAGCTACCATTCTATTTTTATGACATTCCAGTGATGACGCATGTCGAATTGTCGATGCTTGAATTACTCGAACGCGCCAAAACGGAATTTCCAAATCTGGCAGGCCTAAAATTCACGAATGGAAATTTGATGGATTTACAGAGTCTTTTGCGTGTGGATCCCGAACGCTACAACATCCTGTTTGGATTCGACGAAATGTTGTCAGCAGCCTGGCTCTATGGAGTTCGTGGTGCAGTGGGCTCAACGTATAATCATTTCGCCAAACTTTACAATGCAATTGCTGAATCGGTTGAGTCCGGGGATTCGGAAAAGACTCAGCAGCTTCAGAATCTAAGTGTGAATATTATTCGAGCATTCCAAAAACCGGGATTTGCTGCAGCCTCCAAAGAATCAATGGCATTCCTGGGCCTGGACTGTGGAACCGTACGATCTCCTTTACAACCACTGACAGAATCTCAACGTAGTGAGTTGCAGCAGTCACTGGAATCTTTGGGAGCGATGCAATGGGCTTAACCCATTGAGTAAAGCACAGCCATGACACTCTATTATTCGGCGGGTTCCGCCACAGCAGAAATCAGCGATGAGCAGATGCGGGAAGCATTGCATGCTGTGTTTGCGCAGTTGGGCGAGCGGGCTAAAGTCCTGGCACTCCCACCTGACTTCACTCGGTATAACAGCCGCGCCGGTCAGTTGACTTGTATGGCGTATGAATATTATGAGACGGCAATGACTGATATCATGCCGGCTCTGGGAACGCATGTTCCGATGCCAGCCTGGCAACTCGATAAGATGTTTCCGGGTATTCCACATGAGCTTGTCCGACCCCATCGCTGGCGGGAAGACGTGGTCACCATTGGCGAAGTCCCCACGGAATTTGTATCAGAAGTCACCGAGGGTATCTGGCAGCAATCGTGGCCTGCTCAGTTAAATAAGCTGGTCTGGGAAGGTGGGCATGATCTGATTCTTTCGATCGGTCAGGTTGTTCCTCACGAAGTTATTGGAATGGCCAACTACAACAAAAACATCTTTGTTGGCACCGGTGGCTCTGAAGGAATCAATGAAAGCCACTTTATTGGCGCGGCATACGGAATGGAACGTATGATGGGGCGTGCCAATACTCCACTTCGAAAAATTCTGAATTATGCTCAGGATAATTTTTGTCAGGAACTCCCTTTGCTCTACGTGCTGACCGTAGTGGGTGCACGAGAGGATGGCTCGCTGGTTACGCGAGGGTTGTTTATCGGCGACGACCACGAGTGTTTTGAACGTGCCTGTGATTTGTCGGTTCAGGTGAATTTTACCAAGCTCAATCAACCACTTGATAAAGTAGTGGTTTATCTCGACCCGGAGGAATTCCACAGTACCTGGTTGGGAAATAAGTCCATTTATCGAACGCGAATGGCCATCGCAGATGAAGGTGAGTTGATTGTTCTGGCACCCAAGGTTGGCATTTTTGGGGAAGACCCGCAAATTGATACTCTGATTCGCAAGTATGGTTACCGTACGACCCCGGAAATCATGAAGTTCATGGAAGAGAACGAGGACTTGCGGGCAAATCTATCAGCCGCCGCCCATTTAATTCACGGATCTTCGGAAGGGCGGTTCTCCGTAACATACTGTCCAGGTGAGTTGACACGTGAAGAGGTCGAGTCAGTTGGGTATCAATACGGAGATCTTGAGTCAATGCTGCAACGATACCCGGCAGAAGATCTACGTGAAGGCTGGAATGAAACGGCCGATGGTGAGCGATTCTACTTCATCGGCAATCCGGCTCTCGGCTTATGGGCTCATAAGGACCGACTGTAAACAAACAATTGCAGTGTTATACTGAACCCTCAGACGCGTGTTTTACACTTTGTATTTACAGGATTCATTATGATGATTCGTATCGTTACTCTACTCTCGATCGTGCTGTACTCTGGCAGTTTGTTTGCTCAGCAAAGGTCAGTCGTTTTATCTGACTCGCTGGATCATTGGGTTTTGAGCAATGGTGAAGCGGTGACCACGGGTTGGAAAGTTGAAGACGACAACACTCTGCTATGCGAGGGTGGCGGCTCAGGGGTCTTACTGTCGAAAAAGCAGTACCGTGACTTTTCATTGACCTGGGAATGGAAACTGACTGAAAAAGGTAATAGCGGGATTAAATATCGAGTTCGTAAGTACGACGGAGCATTGCTGGGTTGCGAATACCAAATGCTGGATGATGAAAACTATGGTGTCGACATATTTGCGATCAATGCCACCGCATCACTGTATGCGATCTGGCCGCCTGCGGGAAACAAACATCTGAATCCCGGTGGTGAGTGGAATCAGAGTCAAATCATCTTACGTGGTAATCGCGTACGTCATTACCTCAATGGCGAATTGATGGTGGATGGTCGGATTGGATCGCGGGACTGGAAGCAAGGCGTAGCCAAAAGTAAATTCAAAGACCGTGAAGCATTTGGTGAGAATCGCGATGGACTGATTATGTTGACCGAACATGGCAATCCAACCTGGTTCCGCAACATTGTCATCACCGAACTAGGCCCTCTGTCTGCCGCTCGATTGCTAAGAGAGAAAATCGCAAACTAAATGGCGCCCTTACCTATCTATACAATTTCGATCGGAGATCCGGCCGGTGTTGGCCCGGAGGTGACCGTCAAGGCGTGCCGGGATACTGTGTTGCATGCGTTAGGGCGATGGGTCATTGTGGGAGAAGCCTGGCAGGTTCAGGAATTAGCAAGTCAGTATGATCTACAAATTGATCAGATTATTCACTCGATCGACGAATTAGACGAGAGTTCCGGAATCGCTGTTCTCGACGCCGGTTTGATAAAGAAAGAGGACGTGACGACCGGGCAGGTGAGTGCGGCGTGTGGACATGCATCCATTAATTACGTGCGGATTGCTGCTGAGTTATGTATCGCTGATAAGTGTAAGGCCATGGTGACAGGACCGATCAGCAAGGAAGCGGTCGCAGCCTCCGGGATTGATGACTTTTGCGGACACACAGAATATATCACTGAACTGTGTGGACTTAACACCTGCCGGATGATGCTCTGGAATGAGACTGTCTGTGTCATTCACGTGACGACTCACTGTAGTTTATTCGATGCGGTTACCAGGATTGATCAACAGCGAATTTTGGAAACGATTCAAATTGGCAATCAGGCAATGCTCGATTTGGGGTTTGAAAATCCTCATTTGTGTATTTGTGGACTTAATCCACATGCCGGAGAGAACGGGATGTTTGGTTCGGAAGAAATCGACTTGATTATCCCGGCAGTCAAACAGGCACAGTCGGAAGGTATCAATGTCACCGGCCCGTATCCTGCTGATACTTTATTTATGCAGGCCGTCCGCGGAAAATGCGACATGGTAGTCGCCATGTACCATGACCAGGGCCACGTCCCGATGAAGCTCTATGACTTTGAACACACCGTCAATGTGACACTCGGGTTACCGATTGTCCGCTGTAGCGTCGATCATGGTACTGCCTTTGACATCGCCGGGCAGGGGATTGCGGATCCTGTCGATATGCAGACTGCGATGAAGTTAGCAGTCAATTTAACAACGTAATTCATGTAGGCATGAATCGAATATGTCGTTAGTAGGTGAAGACCATAGTGTCACCGCCAAACTTCCCAAACAACTTGGGTTTACTCGTGACAAAAGCTGCTTCAATAATATCATCCCCCGTGATTTCTAAATCTTTCATGCATACCGGGCAGACGTGCAATTCAGCTCCTCGTTCCTTTAAAGATTGAAGCTGCTCGGTCATCGGAGCGTGCTCCAGATATTGATACGTTGCGTCAAAGGCAGTGGTGGGTAACGTCACCCCTTTCACGTTGAAGAAAATGGCGACATCGTAGCCTTCATCCAGACAGAAACCTGCCAAGGTGAGTCCCATATTGACTGCCTGTGGATCGGCCAAAGGATCACTGGTAATACTGATGAGAGCTCGCTTAGCATCCACTTCGGGATGGATCGCTGAACCGGTTTGTTCAGTCTGGGAAGAACACCCGGCAAGAGCTATGAGCAGTAGAAGTAGTACAGAAACGGTATTAAAACGTGACATGTCGTTAGAACTCCGGCTAATAGTCAGTGGATTTTCATTAGTTATACCATTGGGGAAACACACAAATTAGATGTGGGTCACTGGCAAAATGAAATTCTAACAAGATCTAGGTCAACAAAATGAAGGGATAATTTTTAGCCAAAAAACGATGCATATAAGTGAAATAGATGGGTTTGGTAAGGAATAACTGATGTCCTGAACCAAGGTTGGGATTTATCTTTTAGAGGTTTGTCATTATCTTTTAGTTTTACCGGAATCACTGTCCGCAGAATTCTGTCAATTATCCCTCCCTCCAGCCTGTGCTTCAGGCATATTTATTATCCATGTCCGACGCGATCGACACAGCTGAACCTCAATCCACATCATCTTCCGGGAATCGGAGAGAGATAGATTGGGTACGCTGTATTCCGTTCTACATCATTCAGCTAAGCGCTATCGGTGTATTCTTTGTGGATTTCACCTGGATGGCTGTGATCATGACGGCTGTCCTGTTCTTCCCCAGAATGTTCGGGCTTACAGGATTCTTCCATCGCTATTTTGCTCACCGGGCATTTAAGACTTCGCGTTGGTTTCAGTTTGTCGGGGCCGTATTAGGCGGAGCAGCTATTCAGCGGGGTGCTTTATGGTGGGCCTCACATCATCGTGATCATCATCGGCATAGTGATACCGAAAAAGACATTCACAGCCCTAAACAAACAGGATTTTTCTACAGTCATATGGGTTGGTTTATGACGAAGGAAAACTTCGATTTCAAAGCGAATCGCATCAAGGACTTTACAAAATATCCGGAGTTAGTGTTCATTAATAAACACGACGTGCTGGTCCCGGTTTTATTTTTCTTCCTGTGTTTTGGCGTGGGACATTTCTGGAACGATGTGACAGGAGTTGCCGAAGATTCAACCTGGGCATTGAGCGGCTGGCAGGTCGTTGCCTATGCATTTTGCCTGGGGACAGTGTTACTTTATCACTGCACGTTTTTTGTAAACTCACTGGCACACGTTTGGGGTACGCGGCCGTACAAAACGACCGATACCAGTCGCAATAATCTGCTGATTGCTTTGCTTACCCTTGGTGAAGGTTGGCACAATAACCATCACCATTTTCAATCATCCGCTCGCAATGGATTTCGTTGGTACCAAATCGACGTGACCTATATGATACTCAAGCTCTTATCCTTTGTTGGAATTGTTTGGGATCTCAAACCTGTTCCCAAAAGTGTCGTCCACCGTACCGCCAAAGCGGAAGCGGATCAGGCCGAGCAGGAATCTGAAAACGTCACGGCTGTTTAGCATTCACGCGCTGAATGGCTGACAGCGTACGTTTTAAATAATAATTCCCAGTAATACGGGGTTGCTCTTTCAAAATCTCGATCAGGACTTCTACAATTGCAGCCGCCTGAATGTCTAGGTCGACGAGGTAGTCGAGATGT
>DEAW01000017.1 GCA_002348315.1 Planctomycetaceae bacterium UBA2972
GCGAAAGCTCATTGTCATTGTCTATCCCAACCTAAAGAACATCTCTGGTACTCGTGCTTTGTCGGACAAAGTTGCTAGTTTTTTCGAGTCACAGAATGTTGCAGTGGTAAACATGGCCGATTTGCTCGGCGGATTTGAGGCTTCCGATATCACCGTCAATGCACTGGACGGGCATGCCAACGAGATGGCCAATCGCTTACTTGCAGAGCATTTATATCGGAATTATTTTGAGCAGTCTTCCGAGAGAGGACATCCTTCGAATTAAGTGCCGTTGCACTACTAATGACTCCCCCACACGTGTCGGTTACGGCACGAAAAAACCCGCTGAAAGTAGCGGGTTTATTGAATCGATTAGAATTGAAGTGGTCGGGGGCGGGCTCGAACCGCCGACACTCGGATTTTCAATCCGATGCTCTACCAACTGAGCTACCCGACCAAGTGATTTAGTCACAATACCATTGCTCTATCGGCAATGCATTCGTGAAAAAATAGATTAAAGCAATTAATTTGAGGCGACAACCCCACCGGCTAGTTTGATTACTAAAAAACTAGAGTCAATATAGAGTCTAAACACGAGGCAATAGCTTGCTTGACACCCCCGTCTTATTGTCTAATATTCGTTTAGGATACTAGGTGAAAAGTCCTTCAATATGTAGGCATCCCCACCGGATTGCCGATATATCCTTCCATACAACAGCTTGTCTTAATCGGAACCTCGAAATAATGAACAGACGACTCTCAGTCGTTGTAGGCTTACTGCTATTTGTGGTGGGTTTACCAATGCTTCAGGCGCAGGAATTCGTTAAATCGCAGCGAGTCCGGGCAATTGTGGACAAGGCAATTGAGTACCTAGAAGCAGATCTCACTGGTGCCCCTCAGATGGCACCTTCGGCTTATGGTCAAATTCTTGTTGGTTATACGATCTATAAATACCACGACATCTATCAGGTGCCCGGTGGAAAGAATCACCCGAAAGTAGTAGCTGGGCGTAAGCGAGCGTTGGAAGCTACGGTCGATGTCGCTGCCGACGGATACACGCAGGAGAAGAAGTATTACACGGCCGCCATTTCGGCGATCTTCTTTTTGGATACGGATCCGGATGCACATCGCGACGAAATTGCCACTTTGATTGATGTTATTCAAAAGGGACAAAAGAAAAACGGAGCCTGGGGCTATCCCGGGAGCAGCCCTAAAGAGGGGGATAATTCCGTGACTCAATTTGTCGTTCTGGCCTTATGGATGGCGAAAAATCGCGGCTTTGATGTCGATGTTGATGTGTTAGCCTCTGCCACAAATTGGTTTCTGCGAACTCAGGCTCCTGATGGTGCCTGGGGTTATCATGGAAACGACCCCGGAGTGTTTCGACGTGTTTCTCAGGAAGTCAAAGGGGAAACGGGCGGTGACAACTCCTGGGGCCATCAGTCCGATGCGGCTTGTGGGGCGTCGAGCCTTTATATCCTTGCCGGAACGTTGCAGTTTATAAATCAAAAGCCAAAGCCAAAGACAGAGCCTAAGAAACAAGTCAACGTAAGCAACGCAGTGAAGCTCAAGACTGATGATGAAAAATTTCCAGTTGATCCTCTGACAGATAAGGTTGACCGTAGCTATCTCATGCAGTCGCTGCAATTAACAGATACCTGGTTTGGAAGACATTTCAAATTCTCAACCAAATCCGGCCGACGTCAGGCTTACCAAAATGTTTTTAAGAACCGCGCGGTTGCTATCGGCTTAAACGATGATGAACCGGCGCGTTGGCTTTATTATTCGCTTTATATTTACGAGCGATACGAGACGTTTCGAGCCTTAGCCAACGAACAGTCGCTGATGGTTGAACCAGGCTGGTATTCGCGAGGCGTGGCATTTTTGGAAGCTGAGCAGCGTCGACTAGGCAATGGGTCTTTCAGTGGTCCTGCCCAAACTCAGGTTGCTGGCCCGGCAATGGACACCTGTTTTGGCCTGTTGTTCCTGATGCGTAGCACGCTTAAAAGCGTCTCCAATCTGGCTCGCGATACTCAATTTATCTCGCTGGGGGAATTGCCCGAAGACGCGGCAAACGCTCGGATTGTCGACGGGAAGATTGTGACGACTGAGTTAGGCGGTGATATAGGAAATCTGCTGGACCAATTGGAAGGACTCGATCCTGAGAAATTTGAGAATATGAAGAAGTTTCCCAAGGTGTTGGAATTATCCGAAGACGAAGAAGAACGTCAGGCTCAGATCGATCGAGTGAAGTCGATGATCTCAGAAGGAGCTCCGGCTGCTCGTAGAATTGCGATACGTGCTTACGCTCGTGAACAGGGCCTAGATGCCGTGCCAATTCTGCTCTATGCACTGACCGACCCGGACGTGATCGCCACGCAGGAAGCGCGTAACGCCTTGCGATTTATCAGTCGTCGTTTGAATGGATTTGGGTTGCCCGACAATCCGACACCGGAAGAGAAAGCGGAGGCGATTGCGAAATGGAGAAACTGGTACCTGCAGGTACGTCCGGAAGCAGAGTTGGAAGAAGATGGTGCTCCGGGGGTTAATCAATAGTATCGTGACCCGCGAGACTACAGAGAGTCAATAAAGTATGAGTACCGTCAATCCACTAGAACTGCCCGGCCGCCGTCCGATTCGCTACGAAGGCATTATCAAGGTCACTTCCTTTGAGAAAGTGACGAGCTTCCTATTCGCCTTGAACTTTCTTATCGGTTTATTTGTCATTGCGATGTTCTTTATGTTTCTCGGTACAGTGCATATCGTACGTATCGAACCAGTGCCAATCGTCATGGTTGAACCGAAGCCACCCGGAGATAATCCAAAGGGATACGAAGAGGACGTGGAAGCCCCGGGGTTGGAGGAATCACAGGATTTCACCGAACCTCGCATCGAAGAGACCTTTTTGGCTGTCACCGATGCCGTCACCGCGACCTCAGGTGCATTGGTCGCTATGAATACCGGGGCAACATCAAGTAGCCATGGTTCGGGGCTTGGAGACCGTCGCAGTCCCGGGGGGACCGGAGGTGGAGGCGGAAAAGACTACAGCGACCGCTGGAAAATCAATATTACCGCTCGGAATATCGATAGCTTCGCCCGTATTCTGGATCAATTCCAGATCGAATGCGTCGTATTTGGAGGAGGAGTGGCGACGTTTGATTATGCCAAAAATCTGTCAGATACAGCTCCGATGAAATATTCTCTTGAAAAGTCTGATGGTCGAAGTGTTTACAATCCATCCGAGGAGAATGCGATCATTTGGACCAAAGAGTTGTGTGAAAAAGCTGGTATTAATACTGCCGGCCGGTTCCCGACTCACGCTTACCCGATTGAGTTAAACGCGGCGCTCACCAAGTTGGAATTTGACCGGGCGGCGGCAGCAGGGAAAACCATGGATGAAGTACGACGTACCACTTTCGAAGTTCGCGGAAGTGGCGGCGGTTTTCAGTTTGTAATTACCAACCAGGAATACCAGGTTGCCATTAGGAATTAAGTTTATTCAGGTATGGGAAACCGTACCGAACCCATGCATTGATTCAATGCTTTGAAATGAAGGAATGAAGAAACAGTGAATACCTTTTTGTTCTTTGCTCAGGACGGTGGCGGCGGTGCGACCATTTCTGACTATTTAGATTATGTCGGGAATAGTATTTACGGCGTGCTAGCTGTAATCGCCCTGTGGGGTCTTTATTTGGTTGTCATGGTTTGGCGTCGCGTTGGTGCGAAACGATTCAAAAATGAAGCAGCCCTGAACCAATTCATGGACATGGTGGACGAACCTCTGTTGCAGTCCGATTTCGATGGAGTGCTGAGTCTTTGTGAGCGTAACAAGCGAGCAATGGCTCAGTTGATTTATCTCGGCGTCATGAATCGTTCACTGGGCTACGCTCAAGTGCGTCAGTTAATGGCCGATCGGTTTCAGCGGGATGTACTGGCTGATCTGGAGAACCGAACGAGTTTGATTAACACGGTCATCAAGAGCGCTCCGATGGTCGGATTGCTGGGGACTGTGGTTGGGATGATGGGAGCGTTTGGGAAATTGGCAACAGCTGATCAAGTGGATCCTTCCGTGTTGGCAGGTAACATCATGGTGGCGTTGATCACGACTGCGAGTGGTTTGGCGATCGCGATTCCATTAACAGTGTTACTTTCTTTTATCAATATCCGGATCCGCAAGCTGGAAGATATGGTGGGAGTCGGATTGACCAGATTCTTACCGGCACTCAAACATGTCATGGACGACTAACGTTGTCTGTGTGCTTATATTTCTTTCCTGAAAGAGAGTTTTGGCAATGTCAAATATAGCTGCAGGTTCCGAACCGCCTCTAATGCCGGAACGCAAAATTGAAGATCCAGAGATGGATATCACTCCGATGATTGATATCACATTTCTGTTGCTGATTTTCTTTTTGGTTGCTTCCAAAATGGATTCTCCGGCATCGGGCGAATTGCCGACCGCTGTTGCAAATCGACCGATTATGGCCGACAAGGCAATTGTGCTAAATATCGAAAAGCAAGGCGATGGCGTCAAAGTGACAGCACCTCAGCAGTGGGATCAGCCGGCAAAGGAATTTTCGGGCGACATGGATACCTTGACCGGAGAAGTGACTGAATATGTCGGCGCGATCGTATCGGCAGATGAAGAAAAACAGGTATTACTGCAGGCATCAGGACTGGTCAAGCATCGGGATATTTCCAAAGTGGCCCAGGCCGTTGGAAAGGTTGGGACGGAATCGTCCAAAAGTCTGTATGTTGCTGTGAAACAGGTTGGTCAATAGGAGCGAGTGAAGGATTGACCATGGATGAGGATATGAACGAAGAACAGATTTCCTTTGGCGGTAAGAAACTGGAGCAGGACGACTTGGACATGACACCGATGGTGGATGTTACATTTCTGCTTTTGATTTTCTTTGTGATGACCGCTGCCTTTACGATTCAGACTTCCCTGCCCGTGCCGACGCCTCAAAGTGAAGAAGCCAGCACCAATGCTGTTCCGGAAGACACAGACGAAGATCCCGAATTTATCACCGTCAAAGTGGACGCAGACAATAACTTTTGGGTGACTGCAAATAATGGTTTTGATCAGGAATGCTCGGACATCAAAGACCTTCGCACTCAGCTGCGAATCATGAAGAGTGACATGGGCGAAGTAAATAAGATCGTGGTGGAAGCGAATGAAGAGTCCCTGCATGCTCAAGTTGTTGCGGCGATCGATGCGGGGATGGTGATTGGCGTGGATCAGGTCCAGTTAATGACTGTTCACGAAGACAATATTAATTACTAGGGCTATGACAAAACAATGAACGCACAAGAGTTTGTGGATCTCGTAACTCGTCTCAACGTACTGGATGCCAGTGCGCTCGAGCAATTACGTAATCAGCAAGCCATACAAGCGAATCAGGCAACCCCACAGCAACTTCTGAAGCAGCTGCTGGACAATGGGCAGATCACTCGAGATAAAGCCAAATGGGTGATGGCTGAAATTCAAAAACAGGAGTCCACCAGTCAGACGGACGATGACGACGTGATCGATCTGTCTCAGGCTAACTTTGCAACAGACTCAGCTGCCGAGGATGAGGTCGAGGAGATTATCGACCTGGGGCAAGCGAATTTGTCTGAAGTTGCGGATGATTCAGACGACGATGATGTCATTGATCTGGATGCATTTGGGGCAGAGTCGGAATCGAATGAATCGGATTCTGATTCGAGTAGCAAACAGGCGATGAATCGACGTAGTGAGATCGAAGAGGAAGAGGAAGCCAACTGGGGTGGTCTGATGATCATTGGCAATGCGCTGATTTTTGGCTTGTTGTGTGTCTTTGGCGTGATCCTCTATGTGTTTCTGGCTAACTTCACGGCAAATCGGCAATGGGAAAGTGCTCTGAAACAATACAATGGCGGCTCTTACCAACAAGCCAAGAGTCGTATGGATTCTTTTGTTGAAGAATTTCCCAATGACGAGAATGCTAATAAAGCTCGAATCTATGCCATTCTTTCAGAAGTAAATATTCAACTGGTTAGTGTTCGTAAGGATTCGATCGACCGGATTCGTGATGCCCTGCTCGACGGCGACACAAGAACTGGGTTTAAGGAAGAAGCCGAGGTTGAACTTAAATCCCTGATGCCGCGTTTGGCCGAATATTATGTGAATGCTGCTCGGATTCTTCCTGGCATAGAAGAAAAGCAAGAATATGTTCAGTTGACTCAGAAGACTCTGGACGTTATCGACGAAGTTCAGGTCTTGAGAGATGCTCGAGCGGAAAACGCCTTTATTGCCAGACTCGATAATATTAAGCGAGTGATGAATGAAGCTAAAGGGCTGATCGCTCGTGCAGAAAATTTAGATCAAACGCTCACAAAAATCGAAGGCTATATAGAAGCCGATGCATTGGATGATGCGTTTATCGCAAGAAATACACTCATTAGTACTTACGCCGAATTGAAATCCAATCAGGCACTACGAGATATGGTCACTCGTATTTCAGAAGCTGAGCAAAAGCGAGTGTTCGCTGTTGAGGCCACAATTCAACCTCATAACGATGCCATTCCTGTTCCACCCGAGCACAAGGTTATTGTGGCAACTCGTAACGGGCGCAATATTTCCGGAGTCCAGGGGTATTTCGTGACCGTTTTGGCCGGTGACAGTGTTTACGGTATTGAGTTGTCGACAGGGCGAGTCAATTGGCGACGATTTGTAGGTTTGCAAACGAATCTCCACCCGGTTCGCGTCTCGGAAGAGGGGCTTTCAGATACAATTCTGGTTGACGGTGCGAGATTTGAAATCGTTCGGGTCGATTCGGCTACGGGCGAGCAAAAGTGGAGACTTCCTGTTGGCGGAGCATTTTCTCAACCCACAATATTTAACGGCCTTCTTTACTGCAACACCCACTTGCAACGGACGTTGCAATTTAAAGGGGAAGACGGAGAGATTGCTGAACAGGAAGTATTAGTCGGGTCGCTGTTAACGATTGACCCGGAGACTGGGATTGTCGAGCGACAAATTCAGTATCCGATGGGAACCCATGTGAGTCCCGGTTTCGATGACGAGAATGGAATTATTTATCAGATAGGTGATCATTCCAACTTGTATGCCATTTCAGCAGTCACAGGAGAATGTGTGGGAGTCTACTATGTGGGGCATACTGACAGAGCGATTGCAGTACCGGCTGTTTATGCAGTTGGTTATGTAATCCTGATTCAAAATCGTGAGTCCAGTTCGACATTACATGTTTTAGAACATGGAGATAATGGTTTTAAGTTGGGGCAGGACTCAAAGACGTTGCCAAGTCTGGTGAAAATGCCTCCTCAGGTTTTCGGGCGTCGTTTGCTCGTGTCGACCGATTTAGGGCAAATCTACGTTTATGATGTCGATCCCAATCTCCCCAATCCCATTGGGCCATTGGCTGTCATGGCATCGTTTGAAGGTGAATATGATGATCCTATACGGGAATTTGGTTTAGCTCAGGACGGGATCCTCTACATGGGTGGTCGAGGCCTGGTTAAGTATCAAATTCAATCTCAATTAGGACAACTGAAAAAGGATTGGGCAAAGTTTCAAACGGCTGTGTTTGTTGCTCCGATTCAAAAGTTTGGCAACGTTGTGGTGTATTCGCGACAAAAGCAGAATACAACCCGAGTGACGATTTCCGGGCATTTGGTGAAAGACGTAAATGCTTCATGGGAGGTAGACCTGGCAAGGACTGCCGGCTCGGCATTTGCACCATCGTTGCCGGTGGAGGGACTGACAGTTATCCCTCAGCGTATCAAACAGACGATTACAAGCTCAGCGGGAGCAGAGGAATAACTGAATTGCAAGCGATGCATATACGAATGATAGTTTGCCTTCGGTGGAGTGTGTGACGAATGAGCGTCGAAGAATTTATAGATCAGATTGCCGGAAAAGGGTTGCTTGATGAAACCCTGCTTCAGCGACTGCGCCGTGACGCAACAGTTGAAGGAAATCAATGGACGCCGCAGGATGTCATTAAATTCCTTGTCGACCAGGGACATCTCACACGGTTTCAAGGAAAGAACCTGCTCAAAGAAGCGCAGACTGCTCAGGCCCCGGCCCACGATACATTGGATTTGGCGGCAAGCGAGTCCATTGATGGACTAAGTATCGGTGTTGTTGATGACGACGACGATGATGACGATGAGATTATTGATTTGGAAGCAGCGATGCCTGCGACCGTGACGAATCAGACCTCTGCTGAAACGCTAGACGATGTTGTCGACTTAAGTCAGGCCAATGCGTTGGAAAATGGTGATCAGCAGGTTCCCCAAACCGTTCCGACCCAACCTATGCCGACCATGCCCGGACCTGCCCAAACCGGAACCATGGAAATGGAAGTTGCCGAAGAATCAGCGGGGTTTGCCTATGAAGAAATCCCAACGACTCTGCTCGACAAGCAGTTTAATAACCAGATTTGGGACCGACGATTTCTGTATGCCACAATGGTTGTCCTGCTGATCTTTGTCGGTGGCGGAGGAGTATTTTACTTCGTCATCAATAACAAATCAGCAGATGCAAAATTTGAGGCGGCATTGGCGGAGTATAATCAGTCAAATTATCAGGCAGCGCAGCAAAGTATGCAGGAATTTGCTGATATGTTTCCGGCAGACGAAAAGGCAAATGATGCATGGGCGTTATTTTACCTAAGCCGGATTCATCTTCAGGTGCAATCACAGGAAGGTACGGCGATTGAGGAAATTACCGCAGCAATTACGACGGGGAAAGACATTCCCGGTTTTTCAAGCAAGGCGCGTGATGAACTGAAGGTTGTACTCCCTAATTTCACTAAAGTCTTTCTGGGACGTGCCGAAGCGACTTCGATCCTGGTAGACAAGAGAGATAATTACGAACTGGCAGTGCGTGCACTTGAATTAATTGATCTTCCGGGAGCACTTGGCACAACTCGTAGTGAACCCGCAGTACGAACTGAATTGGAGGCCATCGATGAACGAATGGCAACCGTGAAGCGTCATATCGATAGAGATTCTCACCTGAAGCATGCTCTGGAAGAAATGAGTGTTGCTGTGAGCAGTGGTGCAGTCGCCCGGGCCTTTGACAGCCGTGCAGTGCTGCTGGCGTTATATCCGGAGCTTCAAGGTGACGAGCGTTTGTTCTCGAGTTTGCAACGGATGATCGATACCGAACGCGTTTTGGTGAAAAAGGTCAGCCCCACGTGGCAACCGCAGGCGGCGCCCTCAGCGTCAGGTAAAGGACCTGCAGTCACCTCATCCACTACCGGACAGTCGATTGCCGGAGTAGAGGGGCAGTTAGCCGTTTTAGCTGGAGGTAATGTCGTTGGATTAACCATCGCTGATGGCAAGGTGGTCTGGCAGCATTTTGTCGGACTACAAACGACGCTTGCTCCGACTCAGGTAGGTTCGTTAACGGTTTTCGTCAATGAAGTCACCAGTGAGATTTCGGCAGTCGAAAATTCCAGCGGTACACTGCGTTGGCGATTGGCTGTCGACGGAAGGATTACTTCGCTTTCTTCTCAAAGTGACACTGCCGTTGTAACGATGGTGGGAGAAAATGGTGGAACGTTACTGGTTTTGGATGGCTCCAATGGCAATGTCCGAACTCAGATTCATACGTCCATAGGGCTCAGTACTGCACCGGCGTTTAATACTGATGCAAGTGTTGTTTATATCGTCGGTGAGCATTCCTTTGTCTATGCGATTGCTCTGGCTGACGGTAAATGCCTAGATATTTACTCTCAAAATCATGGTGTAGGTTCCATCGCTTACCCACCGGTGTTTGCAGAGGGTTATGTCGTTGTCGCTCAGGATTTAGATGCTGAAGTCGGATTAGTGACCCTCAAACACGAAGGTCTGGGAGAACTAGCCGAGAGCGGTGAAGTGTTACGTGTACCGGGAATGTTGTCTTCGGCATTAAAAGTCGTTGGCGACCGCTTACTGGTGACGACCGATGTTGGGGAACTGCGTTTATTTGAAGTTGCTCCTCAGAATAATTTGGCTGACTCTGTGCTCCAGCCATTGGCCGCAACGACGCTGGCCGGGAAGCAACCTGCCCGACACTTTAACGAGATGAGCGTGGATTCGGTCAGTGTTGGCTCAACGGGGATCACTAACTATGCCATTACAGAGGACGGGCAATTGAACCGCCTCTCGCAGATTTATCCTGGTGATGTTGTGGTAGCCAGTTCACAGGAGATTTCTTCCGTTGTTATTGCACAACGCAAACGCGTGGGAGTTAGTTCAGTTACTGTTTCCGGTGCCGCCGGCAGCGATGTGCCTCCGAGTTGGGAAACGGAATTGTCGGCTCTTGCAGATAGCGTCATCGTGGCGCAGGGTGATACGGCCGTTACCGTCGATGCGATTGCTCAGGTGTTCGACGTCAAAGTTGGCGGTAACTCGGAAAGTGAAACTTCCCTGAATTCAGGGCTTGGGTATTCACACGCCATTGCGATTGGCGATAAATTGGTTCTGCAAAGCTTAACCGGTTCAACGGATTTTCTGGTGTTTGATACCGTTGCGGCGGGAACGACACCTGCCAATATTCAATTGCAGGGACTCATTGGCCAACCAGCAGGGCCAGGCGGTTCATTTAGGGGGCGGTTACTGCTTCCTGTTAGCGATGGTCAATTGGCGTTATTCGATGTGACGACGGGTAAACAATCGTTAGTAGCATATCACCCAGTCAAACAACCGGGCGAAGTCGTCCGCTGGTCCGACTTTGCGTTGCCATCGGATAACGCAAATACGTTTTTGGTGATTCGCGATCGTAAGTCATTGCAAAAGATTGGTATCAATGCACTGCCTGTACCTCATCTGGAATTAGTGGGCGAAATGTTTTTTGACGCTCCAGTCTACAACCAGGTAGCTGCTACAGGAGAAACGGCTTATTTGATTCGCAGGGGTCGCAATAACGACGAGATTGTCGGGGTGTCGTATGACAAGTTGGACGAGCGGAGTTCTCAGGAGGTTTCCGGTCGGGTCGTTTGGGGACCTTATCGACTTGGGAATATTGTCCTGGTCTACACATCTGGAAGTCGTCTTTACGGTTTTGGGCCGCAACAGGAGTTGTTGTGGCGTAGTGATCAGCAGGTAGATCTGACTCCTGTGGGGGGTGGGTTGCAGATTGGTGATCAGATATTAGTGACCGGTCTGGATGGAACGTTGTGGCGAGTGAATGCTGCCGATGGAACAACGATTAGTGAAGTGAATCTAAATAAACGAGTGATTGGCACTCCATTTGTCGTGTCTGAAGAAGTTTGGATACCGACAGAATCAGGAGTGTTGTCAGGAACCGTACTGGAATGATTGGAGTGCGGGACTGATGAAAGTGTGTAAATCAATGATCGACAAATTCCTGAATGAGCGACTTCGACGTTGGAGCCGGTTGTCTTTGGCATGGGCCGTTCTGGTCGGAGTGTTCTTTTCGGCAACGGTATGGAGTCAGGACAAAGTTGAAGAGAACCTGATTGAGCGGTTGGAAGGTACGATTCCGTACGACGAGATTACGGTTAAAGCTGAAGACGATACGGTCGAAGTGATTCAGTTGGAATTACTCGATATACCGGGAAGAGGTACTCCGGAATTAAAGACAAACGGAAAACTCGAAATCAGATTGTTGGGTAATCCGGACGACGTCTATGAAGTCTTTTGGCGGGATATCACGAAGATTCGTTTATACGAAGACATCATGATCGATGAGATCAACGGGTATATCGATAGCTTGAAATTTGATGAAGCTTTTGATTATTTGTTGTTTCTCCGTTCCGAGTACTCTAATCTGCCGGGAACTCAGGAAGTCCTAGCTCGCTATCAGTATTCTCAGGGAGCGGACTGGCTGAAAAAAGGGCGTAACTTAGAAGCACTTTCGCTCCTTGAGTCGCTCTATGAAAACTTTCCGGAATTTGTCTTTGATGGCGGACCGGATAATGCAAAGACCAAATTAAACGAAGCTGCTCAGGCGGTATTGAAAGACTACCTGGATGCTCAGAAAATCGTCTTAGCTCGCCGCTTTAGCCAACGACTTATAAAGACGCATGGTGTTTCAGCCGTGCCTGCGGCACTCGATACTCTACGCACACTACGTGATATCGCAACTGGTAAACGGGATGAAGCCCGTAGGCTGCTGGACGAAGGAAAGCTGCGTGAAGCTCAAAAGGCTGTGCGTGAAATGATCGAGATCTTTCCTCAAGTCAGTGGTGGTCGAGAAATCGCAGTCGAAGCCATTCGCAAATATCCGCTTGTCACGGTGGGGACTATTTACCCTTCACTCGAAGATGACCGCAGTCGTATGGATAATTGGGCGGCGCGGCGGACAGGGACTTTGACACGACGCATGATCATGGAATATGAAGGGCCTGGTACGGATCGTGGAGAGTACACAACTCCATTTGGTGACGTAAAACAAGGGAGTGATCGTAAGACTATTCGTATTCGCATTAACCCACTTAAACTCTCTGAAGATAATCAGATCTACGGTTTTCATCTGGCTGAACGTCTGCTGAAAATGGCGGAACCGCTGGATGCCACTTATAACGCTCAGTGGGCTTCGATTTTTGAGCGAGTTGAAGTCACAGGCGTCTTTGATGTGGTTGTTCACTTGCAGCGGCCTCATGTGCTTCCGGAGGCCATGCTACAGGTTTTTCTGGATGCGTCGATTGCAAGGGATTCAGAAGAAGCACAGGATGGTCCGTTTATCCCCGAGCCTCCGGGGGAAGAAGGAGTGCGTTATGTAACCAACCCTAAAGACCCCTTCCCTGTCACGTCGGATGATCCGAACTTTATCCCGCCCTCAGAAGTTTTAGAGATTCAGTTCGAAGAGCAGAAGGATCTGATCAAAGCACTACGGAAAGGTGATGTTGATGTCGTCGATCGGTTATCACCGGTAACCGCTATTCAACTAAGTGAAGAACCGGGATCCACGATCAAAGTCGTTCCCTATGCACTACCCACAATTCATATGCTTGTCCCTAATTATGATGAGCCCTATATGAAGAACGATCTCTTTCGACGAGCAATTCTTTATGGAATTATGCGGGAAGCGACGCTCAATGAACTGATTTTGAAAAATCGACGAATTCCCGGTTGTCAGGTGGTCAGTGGCCCGTTTTCTCCCGGGATGGGAGTGGATGATCCGCTGAGCTATGCTTACAACCGTGACATGGTTCCTCGCCCGTACGCTCCACACCTGGCCGTCGTATTGACGAAGTTGGCCGAGCAACGGTTGCAGGAACAGGCGGAAAAGAAGGAAGAAGAACCACCCCCGATTCCGGAATTGGTGATTGGTTATCCGGCAGAAGATGACGCGCGAGTAGCCTGTACGGCATTTAAATTTCAGTTAGAGCAGTTGGAAGTGTTCAAAGTGAAACTCGTCGAATTTGAAAAAGGCCAGTCCATCGATACGACAGGTGAATGTAATCTAACCTATATGAAAGTTGCGATGTGGGAGCCGATTGTGGATACCGCTCGCTTGATTTCTCCGAATGGAATCGCGGCTATTACGGACGATCATGTTAACCGTAGTGTTCAGTGGATGGAACGGGCGATACGCTGGCCTGAGGTTCGGAACCGGGTACGTCAGGTGCATCGGATTGCACATGAAAAGGCTGCCGTATTACCGCTTTGGCAACTGCGAGAATATTTTGCGCATCGTGAAGGTATTACGCTGGGAACTGAATCTCCGGTTTCTCTTTATCACGGTATTCAACGCTGGCAACTTGTGCCGAACTTTGAAGACGAAGAGTAAGAATTTGTATGATGTTAATCCCAATGAAAATGAAATCCGGACTCTGTAGTCTTCTCGCTGTCTTTCTGCTGATGTGTTCGGGCGTTGCGGTAGCTCAGGAGCAATCTCCGGAAGCAGCATTCGAGCCTGTGAAAACGCAGGCAAGTGATGATGCGAATCAGAAAAGTGAAGATACCGAAACCGTTTCAACCGAAACAGAACCAACGGATGGGAAGAAGCAGAATGATCAAGACGCTGAGCAGTCAGCTCGGCACTGGATTCTGACACCTTACCAAATGCGAGTTTGGATGACAGTCGATTCCTCTCCGCAGTTACAGGCGCTTAATACCGAGGCTGTTGCTCGCAGCGTGAACGCAATGGTGGATAACTGGGTTGGTGCTGCCTGGGATATGAAATTTGAACAACCGCCGAGAAAGATCTATACAGACCTGCTTTACAACTTTGACGATATCGGCATTCTGGATATCGCTGCTTTGTATGAACCGTTGCCAGTCAAGAAAGAAGCAAAGATCCGGGCTGTCCAGTACGATAAGCAAGCGGACGATGAGTCGAGTACCGGGGAGACAGAGGAAGTTGAAGCGCAAGAGCCACGATTTCCGCCAGAGAAACAAGAACTAATTAGCCCGAATCTCTTACGGCAGTTAGACAAGCTCTACGCGATTTCGTTGAGGTATGAGAGTGGTTCGTATGAACTGGGCCTGACTGAATTTGATACAAATGCTCGAGTGCGGGTCTTAACGGCGACGCGAAGTTTCCGCAACCTGGAGACATTGCCGGCTCAGATTTTCAGTTGCTTAAAGCAAGTGTTCTCGCCGATTGCTCAGGTTGAGTACAATGGCGTGACCGATGGAAAGACGGCGCGAATAAAGATTCGTGCAGCCGCCATGGTTGCTGATGTTGGCGCAGGGTCACCGATTATGATGCAAAAGGGAGATGTACTGCGGCCCGTCGTGCGTAAGAATGATCGTAGCACGCAAGCTCCTGAATATGATGGCGTGATTGAAGTGACCTGGACGTACATGTACATCAATGATTTAACGCTTCAGCAAGACGAAGATTTGGGAGTGATACGGTCGAACGGAACCGGGAAAGGGCAAGTAATCTCGACCTTTACAATGCTGAGAAACCCGATCGCTGCCCGGCGTAATACCTTACAGGAAAAATACGGTCTGTTGGTTCGGCCTGTGCAGGAATCGTCATTGCTTAAGATTGTGGCAAACGATCGGGAAAATTATACGCTGCAGGGCTACAACGTCTATGCCAAGTCTCCCAAAATTGATCCGGAAGCTGAGGGGGAAGTACCCACCGTGCTGATTGGGCAAACCGATTGGCGAGGAGCAATTGAAGTAACACAGGACATCTTTAAAGAACAGGGAGCCACCAAGCTGGTGGTCATTTATGTTCGAAATGGCCAGCAGGTTTTGGCCAGACTGCCAATTGTGCCAGGCTATCGAGCTCTGGAAGAAGTCAAGTTGCCCAATGATGACTATCGATTGCAGTATGAAGCATTCTTTGTGGGTTTTCAGAATTCGATTCTGGATTATACGGTACAGCAGGCGGTCTATAAGATTCGGATCGAACATCATATCAATAAGGACGAGGAAGAGAAGGCGCGGAAATTACTGAAAGAACTCAGTAAAGTACCTTCGGCTGACGCGTTAAATGATGTGCTTAATAAAAGACAGGCAATCTTGCAGGATGATCCTAATATTGACGCTAATACGAAGCGTAAGATCGAAGGGATGTTCGGAAAAACCAGGAATTTGATTAACGAGTATTTGCAGGGCAACAATGTTGAGGGTAATTTGTTAGTACAGATGGAAGATGCGGTGCGAGCTAAATTTGGCGACCCACCGGCTCCTGAATAACTAACTTCTCTAATTGATATTCCTCCTTTAGGCACTGAGTGTTGGCGCTCATAGTCGTATTGTTATGGCCCGCAAGTCCATATTTCAACATTCCGCGCTAATCAGTGATCTGGTCACGCAAGAGCAGATGGATGACGCTTTGCAATCGCTGCGTCAGGCTCGGAAATCGGAGACTGACAGTGCAGAAGTCGAAGTGCTCGAAATGGATATTTCAGACGGGCAGTTGGCTGAACAGTTGGTGTACAACGGAGTGATCTCGGCATATCAGGCCGAGCAGCTTAAGAGTGGCCGAACGAAATTTAATCTAGGTCCCTATATCATTACCGACTGGATCGGTCAGGGAGGAATGGGGCAGGTTTTTAAAGGGGAACACGTTGTACTTGGTCGCGTATCTGCGATTAAGGTGCTACCGCTCGATAAAACCACGGATTACGCGATTTCCAATTTCCATCGCGAGATCAAACTGCAGGCGCAGATGGACCATCCGAATCTTGTCCGGGCCTACGATGCTGGACACGATGGTAAAGTTCATTTTTTGGTGACCGAATATGTTCCAGGTAGAGATTTGCGACGGCTGATTCGAAATCAGGGAAAGCTGACGTTGGCGGAAGCAGCTGGTGTGATCATGAGGGTCGCTCGCGGACTGCATTATGCACACCAACAGGGGTTGATTCACCGTGACATCAAACCAGGGAATATTTTAGTAACTGAAGATGGTACTGCAAAATTATCGGATCTTGGTTTATCCGGATTTGTGGATAATGACATCGAAGATCCGCGAGCGGGTAAGATTGTGGGTACGGCAGACTATCTGGCTCCGGAACTTATACGGAATCCTCGAGAAGTTTCGACCGTAACCGACATCTATTCGCTGGGGTGTACCTTGTATTACTCCATTACCGGCAAAGTCCCCTTCCCCGGAGGTAGTGCTAAAGAAAAAGCGAGACGTCATCTAAATGAACATCCGTGGCATCCAAGGCAATTTAACCCGGACGTGACCGAGGAGTTTGTCGAGTTAATTGCGGACATGATGGAAAAGGATCCCCAGAAGCGGATCCAGTCTGCTGACGAGGTGGCTAACCGTTTAGAGCCATGGGCCAGTGAGATTACGCATTTGCATACCAGTGAGCTACTGGAAACACCGTGGCAAGCGCCTGCTGTACCGGTGGATGCTGCCGGAAATGTTGCACCGGCTTCAGACATGCATGAAACTCAGCCGGATGGTTATGTTGAGAGTTCCGAAGCCTTAGTTGGGACAGAGTCGGGAGCATCCCAGGAAACGCTAAATAGTCATAGTCGAGACGTCTCTCCTCCGCCGATGACCTGGGTGCCTGAGCCTGAACCAGTATGGGAGTGGACGATTGGCAAAGCGTTGGCTATTGCTATTCCCGTTTCTATTATCGTCGGAATGCTGTTGGGAATAGCGTTGAACAGCTAGGCAGATACTAAATGCCCTTCGATCTACGGTGCATAACCTGCGCCGGTGTGTCGATTCATAGTACAGGCTTCGTCGATCCTTCGGCCGACTTCGCCAAGACGCAGTTTCTACGCCATAGTCCGAAGGACGACGGCGTAGCGGGCAAACTCCTAATACGGTTAAACAGTTAGACAGTTAATCAATTAAACAGTTGTATTGCCAAGTAGTTAGAGCTTGTGCCTTAGCCAAATAAATCTCGGGAGAACAAATTAAAACTCTTGAATC
>DEAW01000134.1 GCA_002348315.1 Planctomycetaceae bacterium UBA2972
AGAGTGTTTTCTTCTAACTCACTCACCTGCGGATGGAATTGTTTTATCCAGTCGACAAGTCTTGAACCGTCACTACGCAGGTCGAAGAATTCCATTGCAGACTGAGTAGGAAGGCTGATGACCATGCTGAACCAGTCGCGATGAAATTGACTTTCAAATCGATGAACTTCAGGGTAGTTTTTGGCATTAAAGTACTTGCCATTTGAATCCACCAGAGCCAATTGGCGATCATGTTTCAATGCGCCGGATGCAAGCACGTCACAGAATTCCAGATCGATTCCATCAAAGGACTTCAGCGGGTAGATCGTGATTTTACTGACTAAGGGAATCATGAATCCCCCTGTTCTGCTTCAACGACTTCTTTTAATTTCCAGAGATCTTCACGCATTTGTCGTTCTGCTTCGTCAGTCATAAAAGGAGCGAGAAACCGACCGACTCCGCTATAAAAGCAGGCGACCTTGTGTCGGACAATGCTGTGGTCAGCAAATGTTTTTAACTCCCAGGTGGACTGCGACTTGAAGATGTCGGCTTCGGATTCCGTAATCAGATGGGTGCTCGGAAAAATATCTTTGATCACCATTCCAAAGGCATGGTTTGAGTTTTTGCCACTGGTGCCCTGGAGTCGAAGTGTTGCCGTGTCTCCCGGACGATTGAAATTATTCCCGTCCGTTTTGAGTTCCAGGACGCCGTTTTGCCAAAGGGTCACTTTGTCAGGATCGTGCAGGTAAGGGAAGATCGCTTCGGCGGTTGCCTCAAGTTTGACTTCAGCCTGATACTCAAATCGCTGGCTACCAACGAGCATCAGAATGGAGAACGGCACGGCAATGAGCACAAACATCCAGAAGATGATTTTGAATAGTTTACGTTTAATCAACTCCAGCATGGGGTATCTACCTGCGACGCCATTGAGGTTTGCCGATTCCACCGCGAATCTTACCATCCTGATATTCTTCGGCAGTTTGCCCTAATACTACGTTGAATTCAGCTTCGAGTTCATTCAATGGTGAACCCTGGATCGGGTTAAATGCTGCCAGTACGCTGTTACGTGCCGAGACATCTTTTATGTTTCTCCAGGGTCCGTCACGTTGATTGAGTGGAGAGTCTTTGATCAGGATTTGTGAAGTGAACACGCGGTGCCCGTTGAGGCTGACAGCGATGTGGATGTGAGGTGTACGTCCCGGGTAGGGGACGGGTTTGATGGTTCGAAAGTAATAGTTCCCTTTGGAGTCGGTGAGAAACCGGCCGTATCCCTGAAAATTAGCGTCTCGCTTGGCGGCATTATCTGATTGAGTGTGTGAGTAGGCACCGTTGTTATCGCATTGCCAGATTTCCACAAAGGCGTTGCGAATGGGACGTCCTAGTGGACAGAGGATTTTTCCGCTGAGATGAGTGATTTGACCAACGCCTGGTGTAATCGAATCATTGATTAGCAACAAATCGTTGTCCGTGTCGAGCGGAAGCTTGTCAGGATAAAAAGGTCCTTCGGTCATGCCTGCTGTACGTACGAGTTCCTCGGCAAATAAGCCTGGAGTGGTCATCATGGCTGTCATGAATGCAGAACCATGAATCAGTTGACGGCGATCAATCATTTTTTCATTCCGATAATGCGATAAAGGTGGTACTTCCGAATTGTAGTGGGCAATGAGTGATGCTGGCTAGCGGAGAATTCAACAAGATATGAGGAGAGAATGTATTTGAGACATTCTGACTTTCCGGAGATATCACCCAAGACGATTGCTCGGATTGAACGAGGTGAGGTGCAACGTCCACATCAGGTTACTCTACAACGAATTTCAGAGGTGCTTGGCGTCAGCGTCAGCGAGTTGGCATCGTACTAAATGGAACTGCTTTTTACAGATTGACAGTGTTTGCAGACTGTCCATGCAGTAAGACATCCAGCGTGTTTTGCATACTGCTACGGCGTAATTCGATCAATGACTCGACCGAAACAAACGCAGCATGAGGCGTCACAATCACGCGTGGGTCATTATAGGGCGGCGTACTTAGATCCGGTGGCTCAGGATCCTGGACGTCCAACGCCGCTCCGGCAATTTCTCCCTGTTCCAATGCAATAGCTAACGCCGCGTGATCGACCAGCGGACCACGAGCCGTGTTGATCAGGGATGCGGAGTTTTTCATCATCGCCAATGCTGCGCCATCGATTAAGTGATGATTGGTGTCGGTCAAAGGAAGATGTAATGTGACAAAGTCGCTTTCGGTCAAAAGCTGTTCCAGGGGAACTAGCTGCACGTCTGCGACTTTCTTTGTCATATCTTGCCGGAAACCGAGGACATTGAATCCCAGAGCATTTGCAAGCTCTGAAACTCGAGTGCCGATATTGCCCAATCCAATGATCCCAATCGTCTGGCCTTTGAGCCGCCTTAGTGGTGGGTTCACATTGCGGTCATAGTTTCCAGCCTTGCTTGCCAGATTGTAGGTGTTGATGTGACGGCCTAATGAAAGAACACATGCCAGAGTATGCTCGGCAACCTCCTGTAAACAGTAATCAGGTACATTTGTTACCGGGATGTTATTTCTGGTACAGTAATCGACATCGATGTTATCCAGACCAATGCCCATTCGACTAACGACTTTACAACGATCTCCAGCCGCCCGGATAACCGTCTCAGTGATTTTTGCCCAGCATGTCAGGATCGCGTCACAATCGACAGCGAGTTGAGCTAATGTGTCTTCACTGGAGTCCGTAGCGACAATCAACTCGACACCAGCTTCATCACAAAGTTGTTGTTCAATCTGTGTGTCCGGCCAGGCAACATCTGAAAGTAGTATTTTATAGTTGCTCATGCTTGTTACTCAGCTCCCACTCCAGTGGCTTTCATGATGATGACCCCAATGGCAATAATCGAACCGACTCCGAATAGTACGCCGATAATTAGTAACCAGGGTGTGCCGGCATTACCTCGTCCCCGACGAGCTCGCCGCGTGACGGTTTTTGCATTGGGAGCG
>DEAW01000085.1 GCA_002348315.1 Planctomycetaceae bacterium UBA2972
CATAATGAATTGCGACATCAGCTGGTGCTTAAAACGATGCCGGCTGGGATCATCACCCCCTGGCTTTTCCTGGATGCTGCTAATCCGAAGTCGATCCAACAAGAGATTGCCGCTTTAGCAACTTGTCATCTTTAGCATTTCAAGATCTCAACATGCCTGCTGCCATCATTACCGAACCCGCCGAACTACTTGCTGCTGTCAATCAACAGAAGCGGATGGGGAAACGTGTCGGCCTGGTGCCCACCATGGGAGCGTTGCACGAAGGCCATTTAAGTTTAGTCAAACGTTGTACATCCGAAGCCGACTTTACGGTAGTTACGATCTTCGTGAATCCAACGCAATTTGCTCCCTCTGAGGATTTGGATAAATATCCCCGAAACCTAGAGCGTGATGTGGCATTGTTGAACGCTTATCCTGTGGACGTTGTGTTTGCACCTTCGGTCGAAACAATGTACCCGGAAGGAGCCAGCACTAGCGTGAACCCTCCGGCGGTCGCTACTAGTTTGGAAGGCGAATTGCGGCCAGCCCATTTTGCCGGCGTCGCCACGGTTGTCCTAAAACTATTCCAGCTTGTGCCTGCCGATGTAAGCTACTTTGGCCAAAAGGACTATCAGCAAACTCGAGTGATAGGCGACATGATCCGCGATTTGAATCTGCCGGTAAAGATGCAGGTTTGTCCTATTATCCGCGAGGCCGATGGGCTGGCGCTTAGCAGTCGTAATGCCTATCTTTCCGAACAGCAACGGCTTCAGGCTACCGCACTTTCTCGAGCCTTATTTCAGGTTAAATCACTTTATGATCAGGGTGAAAGCGACGCCACTTTACTGCTTCAGGCCGCCAACCAGACACTTGCCGATGCGTCAATCAACGAGATAGATTATGTTGCACTCGTAAATAAGCAGACCCTGCGTCCCGTCGAACAGGTCGATGACGATACGATCTTGTTAGGTGCCGTTTATGTCGGCTCCACTCGTTTGATCGATAATGTGCTTATAAAATAACATCCATTCAGCTGCGTCTACGCCCAATGCAACAGACTCTTATTAATATTCCGCATGAATTTGCCGGCCTGCCGTTGTTTGGTTTCGGTTGGGCGCTGATAGTCTGGGCACTCTTCGGAGGAATCTGGCTCACTCGATTCTATATGCAGTCGGCATCAAGAAAGCAGGAAGGTGTGGGCCAGCCACTGGTCCCGATTCTGGTAATCGGTTTCCTGATTGCATTTATTATTCCGTTTATCGAGCCCACAGATTCGGAAGGCCCCACTGGCGTCCAAATCCGTGGTTACGGTTTTTTTGTACTGTTGGGAGTCTCGAGCGGAATCTTCATTGCATCGATTCAGGCACGTCGACAAGGCGTGCATCCCGATGTCGTCTTCACCATGACACTCTATCTGTTTCTCTTTGGAGTACTCGGAGGACGACTGTGGTACGTGATGCAGAAATGGTCCGAGTTCGCTGTTACTGATCGCAATCAGGTCATTAACTGGGGTGAGACCATTCCCAAGATCCTCAAATTTACCGAGGGTGGACTGGTTGTTTACGGTGCGTTTGTCGGCGGTCTGATTGGCTGCTCCATTTTTCTGATTCGCCGGAAGTTGCCCAAACTGGCAACGCTGGATCTGATCGTACCGGCACTGGCGATTGGTATGTTTTTTGGCCGGCTTGGTTGTTTCATGAACGGATGTTGCTATGGCGGTCTGTGTACCGATGACATGTGGGGAGTGCAATTCCCGACAGGTAGTCCGCCCTACATGAGACATTTGGATCAGGGATTACTATTCGAAACGCCGCTACGCGAAAAAGGCATTCAAGCCAAATTCGAATATCGCGATGCTTATCACTGGCAGGGCGAAGTCCTTTCGGTCGAGCCTGATTCCGTCGGAGCGGCCAGCGGTTTAAAGCCGGGTTCCGCGATCACGATGCAAATGCGTCTAGTCGACGGTGCCTTTAGTGAATTCTATGAAAAGGGTCTAACAACGAATACCGCTTTTGAAATCCATGGCAGCAGTGGTGTCGTCGACAGCCTCACCGTGGGCGATATGCCTCCACGTTCCCTAAATGTCTACCCCGCTCAGATTTATAGCAGTATTAACGGAGGACTTTTATGTTTGCTGCTGTGGGCGTATTTTCCCTACCGCACTCGGGACGGACAGATTCTGGCCCTGGTTTTCATTCTCTACCCGATCACTCGGTTTCTACTCGAGTGGGTTCGCACCGATGAACTGGGGCAACTAGGCACGAGCTTTACGATTTCTCAAATCTTCAGTTTGCTGACGATCCTGTTTGGTATCGGTCTATGGATCTTCACTCACCTTCGCAGACAGCCATTGGCATATCCCAGCAAACAATCGCTTAAACTTGCGAGTCAGAGAGACCCATAATTTGACATCTTTGTAATTGGATACAAAGATGGTAAATACTCCATTGAAGCTCAGAGCCGGAGTGCCCGATTTTTTCTTTTTTCGGGAACTTATTCACTCAATTTGGCATCCAAAGTACTACAGCGACCGTGTCTGACGAAGAACAAGAGCTAATTCGAAGCATTTTGGCGGGATCCAGCGAAGCGTTTGAGCGGCTGATCTCACCCTATGGCGATCGATTGTTCAACACGCTTGCACATATCCTAAGGAGCCCTGAGGCTGCTGAAGATGTACTGCAGGACGCTTTGGTACAGGCATTTGTAAAGCTTGGTACCTACCAGGGCAAAAGTTCGTTCTACACCTGGCTGTACCGCATTGCTGTGAATTTAGCGTTTAGTTACCGTCGGCGTGACCGTCCCATGATTTCTATGGATAGTCAAAAAAGCGAATTAGGTGACGAGCCGATTTCCCGAGTGGATGCGGTGGATGCTGACAGTCTTCGTGCTGAACGAGCAGAAATGCTGTACACGGCTCTGGGCGAATTAGCCGAAGAATTTCGAGCGGTCATTGTCCTTCGGGAACTTGAAGGATGTGACTATGAAACGATCGGAAACATTCTGCAAATAAGCCCGGGAACGGTTCGCAGTCGTATCCATCGCGGCCGCATGCAATTACGTGACAAACTGGCACCTCAACTTAAACAAGATCCATCAACCGCATGAGCGAGATCAACGAAGAATTAATCAGCGCCTATCTTGATCATGAACTCACGCCCTTCGAGCGTGAGGACGTGGAAGCTGCTCTTGCGCAAAGTCCGGAGCTACGACAACTCAGAGATGAGCTGGAAACCCTGCGTGAGGATTTTAATTTGCTGCCTGTCCATTATCATCAGAATTTGGAACAGGTTCTGGAGCACGTCGCAGTAAGCCAGTCTCTACAACCTGGCATCGCTAACACGCCTCCAAAACCGCTTATTAAAAAAGCGAAGTTTTGGATGTCTGTTGCTACAACACTTGCAGCCTGCCTATTGGCAATCGTCACGATGAGGCCACCGCCCGCTGCGACGAATGCTGAACGTCTGGCCATGACGGATCAAACCGAAAGCAGTAAAAATCAATCTCTTGAGCAGCAATCACGATTCATGGATAAGGCGATGCCGAACGCCGCTGGAGAAGAATTCTCCGGAGCCATGGGTGGAATGGGAGGTGGCCTGGGCGGTATCGCCACGGCTGATTCAGTTAGTAATGAACCCAGCGGAAGTGGAGTTCAGGCCGATGTTCGATTGGCTAAAGAGCCTCAGTCTGAAGCCAGCGAAGGAGGCTTTGGCCAGGCTGAGGATGGGAATTTGGCGAGCGGTGGTTCGGCCCCCGGCACCCTTGCTGTCCAGTCTAATAAAAAACCTGACTACACTGTCACGCTTGCGGTATCACGCAACGAGTTAACCAAGTTGCTGGAGATTATCGTTCCAATGCCTGCTGCGAAACCCGCTGGTAACGAGGCAGTCCAGGCAAAGTCACCGCAACAGCGGAAGACCGTTCCCGCCAATGCCGCGGATACTCCGGCAGACCCTCAAACGACAGTTCATAATCCAAACGCTCGGCAGGCCATTGCCTATGCGGTGGAACATACGCCGCAAGAACTTCGCAAAGTGCTGGACCGACTCGATATGTCGAAGTATCGAATTGCCAATACGAACGAAGACTTACCTGACGAAATCGCAGAAAAAGCAAAAAAACATCTCGCTGCTCTGCTCGCCGATAAACAAAACAGCAAGCTACAGGTGCTCTATCTAATTACACTCGAACCGGTTGAAGCTGATGCCGGTAAAGAAGGCAAATAAACCGGCCGTGCTTTGAGTCAGTTCCTGCCTGTCGACAAGTTTTCCCCACACTGGTCGGTATTGTCAATATGACGTTATTCGCTGTTTTTATAGGGTGAAATGTCTTCCCGGGAGCCGTTGCTTTTACTTTCATTGGCAACTGCTAATCTTATCTCTTCTCAAGACAATTATTGCACCCGATTAAACATTAGCGATTCAGGAAGATAGATGCATGATGCAAGGCGATTTGTTTAATGATGGCGCCCACGACGCGTTCGATGGCGAAACTAACGAGCACAAGCCGACTGAGTTTCAGAGCGAGGAGCCTGAACAGGTCGAGCAGGAATCCGTTTCTGTTTCGGCGGACTCAGACAGCTTAAGCCCCGAAGAAAACGCTCCGAATTCGCAAGAGGTTCTGGAAGCATCTGTTGAAGAAGTGTCCTCTGTGGACACTGCTGTGCTCGAACAGGAAGAAGAAGAGTTCGATCCCGAGCTACTTCGCTCTACCTCAGAACCTTTTATCAACCAATGGGAAACGCTAGTCAGCCAGACGAACTGGCAAAAAGGTGAGATCATTCATCAGTGGCGTGCTGCTTTAATCGATGCTGGTGCTCCCGTCCAGGAATACTCGGATGAAGCCTGGACGAAGCACCTTAATAGCACGGTAACAGGTCAGCACGTTGGTCGTTTACGCCGAGTGTTTCAACGCTTTGGCGATAGCTACCAGGAGTTTGAAAATCTGTCTTGGACCCACTTCCAGGCCGCCCTTGACTGGTCGGATGCTGAAATGTGGTTAGAAGGTGCTCTTCAAAATACATGGTCTGTCTCTTCCATGCGGGAACAGCGTTGGGAAGCGATGGGCGGAGCACCTAGCGAAAAGCCGGATGACAAGGATGTCATCTATGCTGAGCTAGACGAAGACGTCGTCACGTTACCTCCCGAAGAAACTCCCATTAAAAACGACTACGCTCCCGGCGACAGTACCATCCGTGGAGCCTATGACGAAGCATCGGCTGGACCGGATTATGCAAGGGGACCTGACTTTGGAGACGACGACGGATACGCCAACCTGCAGAACGGCACTGTCGAAGCTGCCCCCCGGGAATTTGACAGCCCTGGCGGCACCGCAATTGCGCCGGAAGATGCCGTGCGACCGTTTGAAAACCTCGACGAGCTGCCTGGCGACCTGCAAAATGCGCTGGATGAATTCAAGATTGCTATTCTGCGACATAAAGCAACAGGCTGGGAAGAAGTCGAAGCTGCTCAAGTCACCGGACACCTTTATGCTCTGATTCAGATGATTGAGCTTCCGAGTGAACATCCTGTCGTCTCAACTACGGAGTCATCCGAAGCGGAAGAAGTGTCCACGGTCGATCCTGAAGACGATATCGCTCCCTTCTAAACTACTCCGACGAGTTTCCAACATGAGGTGAAGAAATGTCTTTTACAGTTCGCACTATGACGCAGGCTGACCGTCACGAAGTTTCTGAACTGATCTACATTTCGATCAACTATTGGTATCAAACCCATGGCTGCCCTCCGATTTTCACGGGAGGTCCGTCCAGCTGCGACGTCTTCTTTGATGTCTACGAAACGCTGGATCCGGGTTGTGGAATCGTTGCTGAACATAATGAAACCGGCAAGCTGATGGCCTCCTGTTTCTACCACCCTCGTGAGCACCATGTCTCCCTGGGAATCATGACAGCCCATCCAAATCATTTTGGAAGCGGCGCTGGTAAAGCACTCCTGCAATTCATCATTGACTTCTCAGAAGGCCAGCAGAAACCTTTGAGATTAACTCAAAGTGCCATCAATGTGGATTCGTTTTCTCTGTACAACAAAACCGGGTTTGTTCCGCGTCATGCTTATCAGGACATGTTTTTGGAAATCCCGGAAGCCGGTTTCGCGCATCAGCCCGAAGGCTTAAGCCATGTCCGTCCGGCCACCGAGCATGACATCCCGGAGATGAGCGAGCTGGAATTCCAATTGGCAGGTATTACTCGCGATAAAGACTATCAGTACCTGATCGAAAATCAGGATGGCCTCTGGAGCATGTCCGTTTACATTTGCCCGGAATCAGGAAAAGTCGCCGGCTTTTTAGGATCCTGCAGCCATCCAGCAACAAATCTCATCGGGCCGGGAATCGCTGTCGACGACCGAGTTGCGATTGCGCTGTTGGCTCATCAGCTTAACCAGCATCCCGGCAAGACTCCGGTCTTCCTACTGCCCGTGGAATCTGAAACGCTGGTTCGCACTGCATACGATTGGGGTGCCAGAAATTGTGAGATGCATTTCTGCCAGGTGTATGGCGACTTCCAGCCATTTCAGGGAGTCAATATTCCCACTTTCATGCCGGAAACCGGTTAACGCTTCGTTTTCGTTAAAAGTCGTATTCCAGCCCGACATAGATGCCGTGAAGCAAGATGCTTCCATTGCTATGTACTTGAGTACCCGTCGCAATCGATTCAAGACTTTGGGCAAGTTGATCTGTCGGTAACGCCAGGCCGTTGATTCCGACAATACGATATCCGGTGGTCATTCGGCAACGGTCGTTCCAGTGATACTGCAGTCCCAGGTCAAATTGCCCTAAGGTCGCAAAGTCGTCTTTATTCAGGGACTGGGTAGCAGCTAGTGGCGAAGACAGGTCGCCTGCCATAGCATACCCGGCACTTCCCTGAATTTGCGCATGATGATTGATGACATTGGCGAAGACGCCAAATTTGATCCCTGCATGAAGCTCAAGTTGTTCCCGAGGTTGCCAGTGGACCAAGCCTCCGAGCTGCAATCCAAGCATGTGGTTTTCATCGCGGGCTGACAAAACGACATCGTCGACATCCAAATGAAGACTCTCGCTCGCTTTGAAATATCGAAAGCCGGCAAGATAATCAAAGTCGATGCTCTCATTCCTGCCGGAGCCTGTCCAATTCAATTCCAGATTGTGGTACTGAAAATTACGGCTCAGACTAACCTGGCTTGCTCCATCAAAGATCTCTGTTAACGGAGCGTCTGCCGGGCCGTAGTGAAGGCCCTCTAAATCTAATGCGAATTCAATCGGTGCATTCGAGTCATTAAGGTTTGCCGTATCCCCGGCCGTGAATAATCCCCAATAGGTGAGGTCTACTCGCTGGTCATTGCCCAGGCCTTTGGAGAGCATCGCTTCGAATCCACCGACACTATCAAGGTCCGCATCTCGAGTGCTGAGGCTGGCTCCTGCCTGATCATATGCCAGCTGTCGGTTGGCAGCATTATCTTTCGTCATGATCAGACCGCGTAAACGGAAATCCAACCGCCGAGTTTTTGCAGAATCCTCTTGTTGATAAAATCTGGCGTCTTTTTGGACAGCACTTAATCGCTGCTGATGTTGACGATTCGACGTCCAGCGTGAACCCAATTTATTCTGTGGCAATGATTGAATTGGCGTTCCCAGCGGTTGTGTCAGTGAACGAGGTGGTTGAGCTGATCGTTCCGAACTCAGATCTGCCGGTGACTGAGAAATCACTCCAGGCCGTAAGGGAGTGGTCGGAGCTGTGGTTGTAGTGGCGTGCGCTCTGGAGGTCCAGCCGGCTGACGCAGAAAGCGGTCGAGCCGGTTCCCGATAGGGGTCAAATAAAGTTGGCTCATGCTGAGAAATCGTCTCGGCGCCCAATCCTGTGGTCATAATCACAGTTAGCAAAATCAAAGCTGGAGGGAGTCGCCGTATCATTTCTGTCTAATCGATTCAGTTCAAAGAACGATGCCAATGCAGCACAAGGCCGCATTGGCAAACAAACCGGATTGATACGTCTGGTAGGGGGGGTTGGCTTTGTTCACTGGAATTCGAATCGGCGAGGTCGGTTGTGTTCATTGCTGGAAACCGCCCACAAACCAGAGGATTACAAATTGCACTCGCTACAATCGTTACGGCCTGAATTACACGTAACGTACAAAACATAAATCACTAACATTCCCTGCACTCGACATAACCGTTACAACCGGCGCGGCTTCTGAAGTACTGTCTTACAGGCAGCTCGCTCTGGCCGAATCTAATTCGCCGTAAAACTCTGCTCATTCACAATCAGGGCTGACACGGTTATATTTGAGGACTGAGACTAACTTTTTCGCCGTTTTGGGTCCCAGAGGAGAGATTACTATCGTGGCTGACAAATACGATGTTTACCGTGAAGCCCTGGTCATGGAAGAAGATACGGTTTGGCCGGAGGATGTAGAGATTGCAAATAAGGCAATCATTCACCGCGCGTTACATGATGGTGCTGAAGATTGTGCCAGTATTGAATATGTGCGGACACATACCGGGTTCTGTCGTAGAATCACGGCCTCGGCGGAAGACATTCAACGCGTGAGTTAAGCTCACCTTTTTAGCGGAAGCAGGCGTTCCTTTGACTGTTGAATCCACTACTGTTCACGTCGGTCTTGCCGAACGCAGTTACGATATTCAAATCGGCTCTGACAATCTTTCCTCGATCGGTTCGCTGGTCGCCGGGCTCGATGACGTTTCGCATGCCATTCTTATCACCGACTCCAATGTTCGCGAACTTTATGGCGAGACGACCAAGAAATCCCTGGCCAATGCCGACCTTCAGGTCGACATCATCACCGTCCCTGCAGGTGAGGCGAGTAAATCAACGGCTGTGACCGAAGAACTTTGGAAGCAGCTTTTATCATTAGGCGCTGATCGCAAAACCGTCATTGTTGCTCTCGGAGGAGGTGTCGTTGGAGACCTGGCGGGATTCGTTGCGGCTTCCTACGGACGGGGCATTCGCTTCGTACAAATTCCGACCACACTGCTGGCTACTGTTGATAGTAGCGTCGGCGGCAAAGTCGGCATTAATCTCCCCGGGGCAAAAAATATGGTCGGTGCCTTTTGGCAGCCTCAGGCCGTACAGATTGATGTCAACGTGCTTCAAAGTCTTCCTGCCCGCGACTATCACGCAGGCCTGGCTGAAGTTGTCAAATATGGTGTCATTCAGGACGAGGACTTCTTTAACCGTCTGGAAAACAACGTTGGCTTGATCCTGGACCGCGATCCCGAATTCATGCGTGATGTCATCGCTCGCTGTTGTGAGTTAAAGGCTCATGTTGTTGAAAACGATGAACGCGAGACAACCGGACTCCGCGCTATCCTGAATTACGGACACACCTTCTGCCATGCTATCGAAGCATGTACTGGTTATGGTACTTACATGCACGGCGAAGCCGTTTCCATCGGCATGCTGTGCGCCTCCCGTTTAGCTGAGTCTCTGGGAAGAATCACGGAGAACGATACTGCCAGACAGCGAGAGTTGCTGTTACAGCTGAATCTGCCAATCGATCTTCCGCAAGACATCGAACGTGAACCACTGGTAGATGCCATGAAGCGCGATAAGAAAACCGAGCATGGTAAAATTCGATTCATCCTTCCCACTCGTATCGGCCATGTCGAACTGGTCGACGG
>DEAW01000129.1 GCA_002348315.1 Planctomycetaceae bacterium UBA2972
CGGTTCAGGTTGTCCGTAGGCATTCTGAGTCATGAGGTGCATTTTCCAGCCGCCGTGTCGCACTGCCATGAGGCGATACCCACGATAATAGAACAGTGACGAGCGTTGGCCTGTTTCGCCTTTAAGAATGGGCAATAGATTGTAGGAGTCCATGGTACGATCATCAGGCACTTCAACACCGGCTAAATCAGATGCGGTCGAGTAAATATCCATCGTACTTGCAAGCTCTCTCGAAACAGAGCCGGGTTTAATCGTCCCGGGCCACCATGCCAGAGTCGGTTCTCGCATGCCACCTTCCCAGGTGCTACCTTTCCCATCGCGTAAAAGTCCGGCCGAGCCCCCCTGTTCGTTAAAGATGAGCCAGGGGCCATTGTCACTGGTGAAAAAGACAAGCGTGTTCTTAGCAGCTTTGGAACTCCGTACACTATTGAGCACCTGCCCAACACTCCAGTCAATCTCTTCGATGACGTCGCCGTAGAGTCCGCGCAAACTCTGGTTTTCAAAGTCTTTACTGCGGAACAACGGGACATGCGGCATGCTGTGAGGGAGATAAAGGAAGTAAGGTGCGTCCTCGTTTGCCTCGATAAACTGGATTGCTTCTTCGGTGTATCGCTTAGTAATCGTAGTTTGGTCTGCAGGACGTTCAATGATATCTTCATTACGTATTAACGGCACGTCCCAATATTTGACTTTTGGATTGTTAAATGCCTGGCGTCCTTTTGGAGCGTCATTAACACGATCCATGTCATTGGAGTAGGGGATCCCGAAATAATAATCGAAGCCGTTGTTGGTTGGCAGATATTGAGAATGATGACCGAGATGCCACTTGCCAATACAGGCTGTAGCATACCCTGCTTGTTTTAATTGTTCGGCGATAGTCACTTCAGTGGCAGGAATACCACCGTTGGAATTGGGGAATAAGACGCGGCGTTTGTTGCTGCACATACCATTTCGCATCGGCAACCTGCCGGTCATTAATGCTGCACGGCTTGGAGTACAGACGGGTGCAGCAGAATAGAACTGAGTAAGCTTCATGCCTTCTGCAGCCATTTGGTCTAAATTGGGTGTGGCAATGGTTGGATGGCCAAAACAAGCCAGATCCCCGTAACCAAGGTCATCACAAAAGATGACAATGATATTCGGAGGACGATCCGTTTGCGTTGCCTGCGTCGGGGCGGAGATCGTAAAAACGATGCTGAAGACGAATAACAAGAGTAGATTTTTCATGGTGTGTAAGGCTCGCATTAAGAGCGTTTAGATCTTCGTTTAATAATCCAGTCACCAAATCTGGGAGACAATTGAGATATCGCAAATAACCATTTGGCAGATTTGGGAAGAATCAATTCTCGTTTTTTACCAGCGATGGCTTTCAGTATTTTATGAGCAAGTTTGTCGGGGCAAAGACGAGTGATTTTCACTCCTCCTGCAGGCAGCGAAGCGGATTGAGGCAGGCTTTCATCCATGTGATAACGAGGACTATCATCATCGCGGGCAACCGGTCCCGGGCAGACGAGCAGTACATGCACGCCATCGGTCTCTAATTCCAAACGCAATTGATGAGAATAAGCGGCGAGCGGAAATTTGCTTGCCGGATAGGGTCCCATAAAGAATCCACCCGTTTTACTGGCAAGTGAGCCCATATTGACCAGAGTCCCTTTACTTCGCTTGAGGTACTCAAGCACAAGATTCGTACAACGAACAGCGGTCAGGAAATTGATGTCAAAGAATTCTCGGAACTTATCCACTTCGGTGGACTGGGCTTCTCCCCGACAGCTCTTACCAACATTATTTACCCATACGTCAATCCGGCCGAACTCGGCAAGGATTTGTTCAATCGCTTGTTGGATGGAAGCATCGTCGGTGACATCCCCTTGAATGCCTGTAAGTGCGCCCTGGGATTCTTCCGTCAGTTGTTGCAGACGTTGGGCATTACGAGCGATCACAATGGTCTGAGCGCCGGCTTGTTGACTGGCATTGGCCAGTGCCTTCCCGATCCCGGCTGTACCGCCAGTGATTACGATGACTTTATTCGTCAAGCTTGTCATGAATATGAATGTTTGAGTGAAAGGATAAGCGTAGCCTTCATCTTAGATACTAATGAGAAGAGTGACTATTACTTAGTTACGGAGAACGGCTTTATCAGTCGGAGTGAAACGAGTGATTTTCCAGTCCATGACTCCAATCGAATTTGGCCGACCCAATTCCATGCGGATATACTTTCGTGGAATTCCAGTGGTTTCATCGAACGTGCCGTTGATCATCAAATCACAGGTTCCCGGAGCAGCCCGACCCTGTTCCCAACGCTCGCAATGTTCGATATCTAAGGCAATCGTGTCCAGCATCCCGGCAACCGTCCAGGTGTCGAAAGCGTGCCGTCGATGTAAGGCATTTCCATTGAGCAGTACCTGAACGGCCTGGTTGTTCTTTACGGTGACCTGATAGGTGTCAGTGCCGGAGGTAGTGACTTCAATTTCCACAAGATAGTTTGCATACTGACCGGCCTCCCAACGTGCTCGGGCAGCTTGCAATACTTCTTGATTAACATCAATCATGCGATTGCTGTTGGTGGCAATCAGATAGATTGCTGTACTCATGCTGACCAATAAAAACGACCACCAAAACGCTCGTTTCATGCGTGTGCGGGTTCTTGGAATCACACTATGCTGTGGCTCGTTCTGGTCAGTCGTATCGGAATCGTGTTGAGGAGTATCCATGGTTTTATTGTAATTCACCGACCCCGAACGTAGAGAGGGTAGTGTTTGCTCTCGGAGCCTCTGGCATATCCAAAAAAACGGTGAATTGGTATCCTGAATTAACGACCGAAACGCCGTGGGTTTAGAAAGTGAAGTATGGCAATTACAGAGAATACAAACAAACGCGCACGGACGAAGATCGTCTCCACCTTAGGGCCAGCCTCGTCAAATGCCGAAATGATCCGGACTCTCATTCTTGAAGGAGTGGACGTCTTTCGGATCAACATGGCACACGGTTCTCGGGAGGAACACCAAAGTGTATTTGATCGAGTTCGTGAGGTCAGTGAATCCGTCGGTCGACCTGTGGGTATTTTGGTTGATCTGGCAGGACCCAAGATTCGGTTGGGAGAGTTATTTTCAGATCCGAAAGTCTGCGCAGTCGGGGAAGAAATTCGCTTCGTCAAACGAATGGAATCGCAGAACGCATCAGAGTTCTCGACGAACTATGAACCCTTGATCGAAGAAATTTCCGTGGGCGACAATGTGATGCTTGCCGATGGCACTGTAGCGCTTGAAGTTCTTCGCTTCGAAGAGAATGAAGCCATTTGTAAAGTAACTGAAGGAGGTACAGTACGTAGTCGTCAGGGAGTAAACCTACCTGGAGTCTCTTTGAGTGTGCCGGCTATGACGATAAAAGACCATGACAATGCGCACTGGGCTGCTCGCGCCGGAGCGGATTTCATTAGCCTGAGTTTTGTCAGAACTCCGCTGGAAATTGTCGAATTAAAACAGATTGTACGTGAGCATGCCTCAAGTGCTATGGTGATCGCCAAGATTGAAAAGCGTGAAGCATTACAACGATTGGATGAGATTGTACTTGCTGCCGATGGCGTTATGGTAGCTCGAGGTGATTTGGGCGTGGAAATTGATGTGGCGGAAACGCCGATGGCTCAAAAACGTATCATTCGGAAGTGTCAGGAATACTCTAAACCTGTCATTGTTGCTACACAAATGCTTGACAGTATGCATAAGTCATCACGTCCGACTCGGGCAGAAGCTTCGGATGTTGCCAACGCCATTCTCGATGGTGCGGACGCCTGCATGCTTTCAGGTGAAACAGCGATTGGTGACTATCCGGTGGAATCTGTCGTGATGATGAATAGGATCATGCTCAATACAGAATCCAGCCTGGTGGATATGCCGGAATACGCGGCCCCCAAGATTGCCGATGGAGTGCAGTTGGTGACATCTGCCGTTGTTTACGGTGCCGCTCGAATTGCCGCACGCCTCGAAGCCAAATTGGTTGTCATCGCAACGCGTACTGGAAACACTGCCAGGATTAAAGCTAAACAACGTGACTACATTCCGACCGTAGGTGTGAGTCGCAATCTCAGTACTCTACGGCAGTTGTGTTTGTTTTGGGGGATTATCCCTTTACACGGGATGCCACTTGATAGTGGTGAACAGTTGCGAACGGCGGTGGAAGAGTGGGGCAGACAACAGGATTTGCTCTCCGATGGTGACTATGCTGTATTTGTCACCAGCAGTACGTTTGGGACGTTAGGTCATGATGAGTTGTTCGTTCATCAAATCGAAGATTGACCTGATGTCTTTCTGCTCTGAGTGTTAAGGATCGATGATTTCAGCGATTTCAACCGCTCGATGTTGCTCAGCAGACAAATAGCAGGCATCCACCAACGCCATGGTCTTGAGATTGTCTACGGCACTGATCTCGGGAATTGACTTGTTGTCCAAAGCGACGAGTAATTGTGCCATCGTACCTACAAATGCATCGGGAAACCAAACCTCATCCCAGCGGGGACGAATCCATTGGTCTCCTAAGGCCGTCGTAGTGTAATCGAGTGTGCTGGGTGTGCGAGCGGGATATTCGGGCCAGCCAATGGTTCCTTTGGCCAATCCTGCTGTTCCTTCGACACGCCAGTGGATACCGATATCACTCGCAGCGCCTTCTCTGGCGGGGCCTGTCCAGACGTCATCCCAACTACTGGCTCGGGCTCCGTCAGCAAACTCCAGAATGTATAAACAGATTCCATCCGTATGCGTAAAGTTGGTGCGAGGGTCTGGCTGAGTACTACAGAAGACTCGAACCGGGTCACCCATCCAGTAACGCAATGTATCCAAATGATGGATCGACATGATTCTCAAGGTTACCCACCCTTGACGCTCTTGCCAGGGCATCCAATGTGGAATCGCTCGCATGTCAATCGTTGCCAACAACGGTCGTCCAAGATGCCCACTCTCAATCAATGCTCGGCAGGCTCGGACGCTTTGGTCATATCGCATATTCTGATTGACGCTGAGGACGACTCCGGCATCATGACACAGAGTGACGATTTCTACCGCCTGCTGGTAGTTGATCCCGAGTGGTTTTTGAGCCAGCACTCCTTTGATTTTTCCGGAATGCTTTACTACTTCGCGGATAACGTCTAATTGCAGGTCCGGAGGGACGGCGACATCGACAACTTCAATGTCCGCTTGTGATAACATTTCCTGATACGTGGAAAATGCCCGCAATCCATGACGCTCAGCCACTGCCTGAGCATTGGCCGGAGTTCTGGAAGCAATGGCTACCGGATTGAATCCGGCATTCTTGTATGCGACCAAATGACAGTCAGCCATGATAAATCCGGAACCGATACAACCGATCGGTCGTCCGGGGTTTTTGGGGAGATCGGCGAGATGTGCATTGTCACTAATCAACATCGTTTGAACCTGCCTTTGATTTATCCCCGCAAACCAACTTGCTGCATGAGTGCAGCGGTTTCTTGATATGCCTCCTGCACCCATTCAATAATCTTGTCTGGTTCCGGCGAATATTCCAATTCAATAGAAATGGTTCCATCGAAGTTGAGTGCTTTGATCGCTTCGAGGTAGGGAATGAAGTCGCAAACGCCTCGGCCGGGAGGTAAATCTCCGTGCACCTTTCCATCACAATCTGAGATGTGAACGTGGATGGCACGGTCTTGGAGCTTCAGGATATCTTCAGGCTGGTCGCCTGCCAGTAAGACATGGGAGATGTCGATATTGGCTTTGACCGCCGGATGGTTTACTTCATCTATGAATTGCACCATGCTATCGATGTTATTAAGAAGGGATAACTTGAAGGGCTCTAATTCCAGAGCGATTTGCACTCCTAAATTGGCCGCGTAATCTCCTAAAGTTCGGCAATGCTCGACCGCTGTATTCCATTGCTCTTGTGGAGGAATCACTTCCTGCTGCCAAATATATTCTCCCAGGACCAGCAGTAGATTGTCAGCATTGTATTCGTAGACAAGATCCAGATATTGTTCACAGCGTTCGAGATGGAATCGCTGTACACTGGGGTTAAAGTCGATCAGGCCGACGGCAACACAACAGATCGATTGGATGGGTAATTGCAGACGATCACATTCATCTTTGATCAGACGCCGTTCCTGAATGTCTGTATCCAGCGGGTCAAGAAAGATGTCAACGCAGTCGAAACCGATCTCTTTAGTTTTCTGCAGGCCAAATTGAGTCGGTTGATTTGCTTGTACCCAGGCCGAGTTGATTAATCCCAGTTGCATGCTGCTCTATTCTCCAATGGTCCAGTGTTTATTCTTTAAAACTTTGGTGAGGAATGCAAATACATCGGCTGCGGCTTCGATGCGTTTGCTCGTCGGAGTTCCTGCTCCGTGTCCCGCACTTTCTTCGATGCGAATAAGTACTGGAGGAGTTCCCCGGTGGCAATGTTGTAGTTGAGCCGCAAATTTGAAGCTGTGTCCCGGTACGACCCGGTCGTCATGATCAGCGGTCGTCACCATCGTGGCAGGGTATTGCGTTCCGGGAGTAAGATTGTGCAATGGAGAGTATTTCAGCAGGGTTTGAAATTGATGTTCATCATCAGAGCTTCCGTATTCTCCGACCCATGCCCAACCGATGGTGAATTTATGATAACGCAGCATATCCATGACACCGACAGCGGGTATGGCGGCACCAAATAATTCAGGGCGTTGCGTCATACAGGCTCCGACCAGAAGTCCTCCATTACTTCCACCACGAATGGCGAGATTCGGAGTGTTGGTGTAATCTTCGTCGATGAGCCATTCCGCGCAGGAGATGAAATCATCAAAGACGTTTTGTTTGTTATCTCGCATCCCGGCTTCGTGCCAGCGAAGACCATATTCTCCGCCTCCACGTAGATTAGCAACCGCATAAACTCCCCCCATTTCGAGCCAAACTAGATTGGATACGGAGAATCCGGGCGTCAATGAGATATCAAATCCCCCGTATCCGTAAAGAATCGTGGGGTTTTTCCCATTGAGCTTAAGTCCTTTCTTGCAGGTCACGAACATGGGAACGGCTGTTCCGTCTTTACTCGAGACAAACACCTGCTTCGTTTCGTATTGCTCCGGGTCGAATTGCACGTCGGGTTGTTTGTAAAGCGTTGCTTCTCCGGTTTGGATGTTATAGCGATAAATTCTTGAGGGGGTGACATAGTTCGTGAAACTGAAGAAGGTCTCACTCGCATCCCGTCGCCCGCCGAAGCCACCGGTCGAGCCAACTCCGGGCAATTCCACTTCCCGGACTTGCTGTCCTTCTTCCGAAAATACATAGACCCGATTTTGGGCATCCTGCAGGTATTGAATGATGAAATGCCCACCCGTGTTGGAAATTCCTTCAATCCGATGCTCTGATTCTGCAATAAGTGTCTGCCAATGTGCTCGTTGAGGCTCCTCAAGATTGATTTGGATCACTCTCTTTTGTGGCGCGTCCAAATCGGTTAACAGCCAGAATTGGTTTCCATCGTTTCCGATAAAATCATAATCCGCATCGAATCCGGTAATTAACTCTACGACTTCAGCCTGAGGGTCGTGGAGGTCTTTATAAAAGAGTTGGTTTTTACGATCAGAGCCTTTCCAGACGGAGATGATTAAATACTGTCCGTCTTCGGTGACATAACCTCCAAACCCCCATTCTTTTTCATCCTCTCGTTGGTAGATAAGGCGGTCTTCAGATTGTGCCGTACCAATCGTGTGAAAATACAGTTTCTGGAAATAGTTTGTACCTGAGAATTCTTCTCCTTCTTCCGGAGCATCGTACCGACTGTAATAGAATCCGGAGTTATCGTGAGCCCAGGAAGCACTGGAGAATTTAGACCATTGGAGATGATCCTCCAGCTTTTCACCGGTATCGACATTGAGGACATGCCATTCCCGCCAGTCCGAACCGGCTGAAGAAACACTATACGCCATCAGCTTTCCGTTAGGACTGGGAGAGTAAGAGGAGAGTGCTTCCGTACCTTCGTCTGACCACTCATTGGGATTTAATAATACTCGTGCTTCTTGTTCGAGCGATTTCGTCACATACAGAACGCTCTGATTTTGAAGGCCGTTATTGTGGGAGTAAAAATAGTAATCTCCACGTTGGAATGGACGCCCAAACCGCTCGTAATTCCAAAGTGTCGTGAGGCGGTCAACGATCGGTCCTCTCGTAGGAATGTCCTCTAGAAAATCGTATGTTACATCATTTTGAGATTTTACCCACTCGGCCGTGGCGTCTGAATAAGTGTCTTCTAACCAGCGGTAGGGATCTTCAATCGTCGTGCCATGGTAGTCGTCTGACGTCATATCGCGAAGAGTCACAGGGTAATCAGAGTTGGGCATTCTTCGGTTCCGTAATGGGGTAACAATCGAGGAGGAATTGTTTTTAAGATTGACAGGTGGATTTCCCTGAGCTTCAGAGGCGGGAAAGCAGGCCATGACCAGCCAGAGGATGCCAAGAGCACTACCGTGCATGCAGAGGAGAAATTTGGGCATTCGTTAACTCATTGAATTGAGAAAGGTTCAGTCTCAACACAATATACAACAGTTTTCCTAATAGTGTTGTCGTTGGCTGACTCTGCCTGTGACACTTTCGTGTCAGCGAGTTGATTTAATGGCCGATATCTAGCGATTTGAAACAGACCAACACTTTCACTGCTCGTACCGGGCCTTGTCATGGCTTACCAACTCACGCCCATTATTAGTTTCTTTCTGGCGTCTGTACTTGGAATTGTGACAGATCGTTTAGCGGCTTTCTCACTGCAGATCTATTTCGCAGGATGGATCGTTGGAGCCAGTTTCGCTCTGGTTTACCGGACAATCATCCGCAGTATACGTTGGAAAAGGGAATTGCTGATTGTCGAAAAACTCAGCATTCTGCTCTGTGTGGCATGCGGTTTTGCTTTGCTTCACCATCTGGACTGGTGGATGGAGCCTGAAGATTCATTGCGACGTCGACTGGTTAGCAGGACGCCGGTCGTTGTTCGCCTGGAAGTTGAGCAAGCTCCACAGATTGAGCCTGCTCGTCCGTTTCATCCTCTTCGCCGCGGGACCAATAAGCGACGTGTTAAAGCACGAGTGTCGGTGTCGGCAATTCAGCAACCTCAAGATGGGAAATTGATTTGGAAACCGGTGAGTGGTCAGGGGTTTTTGACGTGTCAACTGGACTCACAACAGACTGTAGTTTTGAATTGGGAAACGATGTCTGCCGGCTCGATCTTGTTAGTACGAGGAATGGGACAATCGATGCCGTCGGCCAGCAATCGTGCCGGCTGGAGTGCATCCCGCCACCATTGGAACTCGCGGTTTAGTTTTTCCATCTCGGTCAAAGATGAACTCGACGCCGTTAAGCTGCTATCGGTGGATACTCGCTATATGGATCAACTCCGCGATGCTATGGTTCGGAGGGCACGGAACAATTTACGTCGACAGTTATCCGGAAAGCACTACCGTCTTGCGGCTGCGGTATTGCTGGGAGATCGATTCGAACTGCATCCGCAGGAATTGGAGCGTTTTTCCCTCGGTGGTATCGTACACCTGATTGCAATCTCCGGATTACACGTTGGCATTTTGGCTTTGGGATTATTAGTGCCGCTGCGGCTGCTCCCGGTGCCGCAATCGTTTTGGAAGATGGCTGTGTTGCTGATGATCTGGAGCTATGCCATCGTGGTTGACGCTCGGCCTCCGGTCGTACGAGCGTCGATTCTTGTGAGCGTGGCATTGCTCGCTACCTGTTGTCACCGGGAAGTGCATCCCTATTACACCTTGTTAATCGCAGCCATGCTGGTTTTACTTTATGATCCCTCGTCCATGTTTTTGATCGGCACTCAACTATCCTTTCTCGCGGTGGCTACGCTGATGGTTTCAAAACATTGGCTTGAGAGTAAACCGAGTCCTGTTCATCGACTCTTACTGAGAAGAAAGTGGATTGGGTTTAAGCTGACCTTCGCAATGGCAAAGCAGATGCGAGCGACCGCATTGGCAACGACGGTCGTGGTCGGTGTCGCTTTTCCGCTCACCTCGTCTCATTTTCACATCTTCAGCTTTATCGGTATTTTGCTAAACGCGGTTCTGGCATTACCGATTGTGATTGGTGTTCTCAGCGGATTTCTGACATCCATCCTTGGCGGGATTCCAGTGCTTGGAGATGTTGTGGGAACTTGCGCTCATTACGCTTTTGGCTTGATATGGGGACTGACAGATTGGCTGGTGCAGGCAGATTTTGGAACCATTTGGTTGGCAGGTCCGACGGCATTTTGGTGTCTTGTTGTCTATGTTCTGTTAGCGTTGGCGACCGGCCTGATCAGGATCCCGAAAACGTCTACCGTCGTGTGGAAATTGTGTCTTGGTCTTTGGATTTTAAGCGGAATGATTCTTGCGCCTCAACGTCTGGGCTGTCGTTCAGAAGTGCAGCAGTTGCGAGTGGTCTTTATCAACGTGCAACATGGTACGGCCGTACTGTTGGAAATTCCTGATGGCGGAGTGTGGCTGTACGACGCCGGGAGTCTTACCGATTTTCGGGTGGTTGGTCGTGAAATATCCGAGGTGTTGTGGAGCCGGGGACACAGTCGATTGGATGGGATATTCGTATCGCATGCAGATCTGGATCACTTCAACGCAATTGCTTACCTGTTAGATCGATTTGATGTGTCTCAGCTGTTTATGAGTACGGCGATGGTTGAGAAGATAACTCAAGAAAAAGTCCGGCGGCGGCAAGGGCCAGCGGTTCGGTTTTTGGCAGAGAGCATTCGTCGGCATGCGGTGCCGATTGATGGCTTGTCTGCTGGTGATCAACTGGCGGTAGGGAGAGTTAATATCGAGATTTACGGGCCTCGTGAGGATCTTCAGTATGAAACGGACAACGATGCCAGTTTGGTGCTACACCTCAAATACCAACAGGCATCGCTGTTACTTCCCGGAGATGTCGAAGCTCAGGGTATTGCCGCGATTGTTGGGCGTCCCCGGCATACTTGTGACGTTGTGATGCTTCCACATCATGGAAGTGTTCATAGCGAGCCGGAGTTATTTAGTGGTTGGAGCCAGCCGCTCTATGCTGTGGCAAGTACAGGCCATTTGGAATTGTCTGAACGAGTTGAACGTAGCTACCGGCGAGCTGTGCAGCAGCGAGGTGGAGCTATGTTACTGACAAGTCAACAGAAGACGATTGAATTCTCGGCAGGAGTGTCAGGGTTCGATTTGGTGGAGGATTAGAATGTGTGGTTGAATCAGAGCCAATCCTGGAGGAGTTCACGTAATTGACTTCTTGCTCGATGGAGACGACTGCGCACTGTGCCAAGACTAATTTCCAAGCTGTCAGCAATCTGTTGATAATCCAGTTCTTCCAGTTCTCGAAGAACAATAATCTGCTGATGTTCTTCAGGTAGTTTGGAAATGGCTGTCTTAATGGCCAGCTTAAACTCGTTGCTTTCAAATTTCATTTCGGCAGATAGATCAGAGGAAGGGATCATGATTTGCGACGTGTCGATCGAATCGGGGCGTTGCCGTCGTTGGCGAGTACGAGCGATATTGAATCCAATGCGATAAAGCCAGGTGAAGAAATGAGCATTCTCTTGGAATGAATTCAGTTTGCGAAAGACTTGAATAAAAGTCTCTTGAGTAACGTCTAAAGCTTCTTCGGGATTGTTCGTGATCGGCAGTAAGGACCGATAAAGTCGGTTTTGATAAGCATTGACCAATTGAACAAGCGCAGTTCGATCTCCTTGTTTTGCAGCTTGAACGAGAGTGACATCGGTGGGGTCCGGATTCACGATGTTTATAAATCAAAGGAGGAGGCGACACCAAAGGCTACAGCATTCCACTATGACAAAGCAATCGGTATCGGTTTGTGGAGAGAAGCAAACGATGAGAAAAGGCCGCCAGGCGGTATCGATACTCCTACACGCCTATTGTTCCCCAAATGCTTCTCCGGTGTCAAACATTTGGTTAGTCGCTCTCCATATCGAAAAACCCTGATGGCTCTCGATTGTCCATCTTTGAGCTCGAATTGCAACGAAATTTGACAGAGTTCGATTGGGAGAAAGCTAGTCTAATTTCATGCCAGAGCTTAGCAGGACACTTTTTTGGACATCCAGATCATGCTGATAGCTGAAGGGGAATTCTCGTTCCCCATGTAATACGGCCGCCATTTCCAGAAAGTCCCCGTCATAACGACCTCCGAGTTCAGGAAGCTTGACGATATGCGAGCCTTTGGCCTGACCTGCTCGGGCTGATTCCAAAGTCAATTCGAGCTGCGGCTTTTCTAATGGCCGTAAAATGATCGTGCCTTCATGGCCAACGACGACAAATTGTCTTCGTCGGAATCCGTCGACTTCCAGCATTGCCGAGCGAATGGTTGCCGTGGCTTTCGGGTAGTCAAAGACAGCCAACATGTTATCGACTAAAGCATCTTTGTCTGGATACGTGGTACGAGGGAAGGCGGTGACTCGATCGGGTGTTCCCATGGCAACATGCAGAGAGTCAATCAAGTGACAGCCTAATTCAAACATCGTTCCACCGGGGTACTCGGCGAGTTGTTGACGAGTAGCATCACCAATCTTTTTACTGATGACTCCATCGACTTCAAAAACATCACCCAGTAAACCGTTACGTATGGCCTGGAAGATAAACTGGAAGCCCGGGTTATATCGAAACATGTAACCCATTTGAATGATCACTTTTCCGGCTTTGGCTGAGTGCACCAGTTTTTCGAAACTTGAATAGTTTACGCCGGCTGGTTTGTCGAGGTGAATATGCATTCCCGCTGAGATGGATGCCTGTGCCGCTTCGATTAGATTCTTTACTTCTGTTTCCACACAAACCAGTTGTAAGTCTTTCACATTGAGTAACTGCTCACGTGTCATTCGGGGGACGTCTTTGTAGGGCGCCGAATCTTTCACCCTGGCCCACTGATCGTCATCCGGTTCGACCACTCCGACGAAGTCATAGAGGTTATTAAACTTTCTGGCCGTCCCGATTTTGCCACCGGCATGTGCGTGCTTGGTGCCAATCTGACCGACTTTTATTTTGGGAGCCTGAGCTAATGCTGTAACGTCGGGCAAGGCAGCACAGGCACTCAAGGCTGTTGTGAAGGAAAGGAAATGGCGACGAGTATTCATCGAGTGGTCCTCAAAGGTTGAAAGTGTGGGTTGAGTGGGTTGGGTTAATAGCCGACAGCCGTACCGTCTTTGCGAGATTCCGTAGCTCCATGGAGTACTCCGTGCTGATGATCAATGAGAATACCCTGATATCCTCCAAATCCACCCACACTGCGACGAACCCTGTGACCGCGAGACTCTAATTCTTTGACAATACTGTCTGGAATGCCTGACTCGACTTCGACAATTCCCAGACCGTCGCCGGAATTGCCGCGTGGACTTGAGCTACCAAGGTGACGGATTCTGGAAACGTCGCCGGCTTGCTGGACATTCATTCCGAAATCGAGCAGGTTAACAAGTATTTGGACGTGCCCCTGAGGCTGCATATCTCCGCCCATGACACCGTATGAGAAAACAGGCTTGTCGTCTTTGGTAACCATGGCAGGGATGATGGTGTGAAAGGGGCGTTTATGAGGATCCAGTCGATTAAGGTGGTCTTCATCAAGTGAAAAGAGGGCACCTCGATTTTGAATAGCAAAGCCAACTTCAGGAGGAGTAACTTTAGAGCCGAAGCCATGAAAGATACTCTGAATGAATGAGCAGCAATTTCGGTCTTTATCCACCACGGTTAAGTAAACGGTATCACCGTTTTGTAATTTCGGGTCACCGGCCTTGACGTTGGCATTGGCACGGTGCATGTCAATCAGCCTTCCGCGTTGTTGAGCGTATTCCTTCGAGATTAGCTCAGCGACAGGTACATCGACCGCATCGATGTCAGCGTAGAATTTTGCCCGATCTTCAAAGGCAAGTTTTTTTGCTTCACTAAACAGGTGTAGCCAGTCTGTGCTGCCCGGTCCCATCGCTTTAACATCGTAGGGCTCAATCAGATTGAGCATTTGTAACGCTGCAATTCCCTGACCATTAGGAGGCAGTTCCCAAACATCGTACCCGCGGTAATTTGTCGAAACCGGATCCACCCAGGTGGCTTGATGGTCGGCAAAATCCTTCATGGAAAACAGACCACCCACCTTGTCACTGTAAGCAACAATTTCCTGGGCAATGCGTCCACGGTAGAACGCATCCGCTCCCTGTTCGGCAATGAGCTGATAGCTGTCAGCCAGCTTGGGGAGTCGATAGATTTCCCCAAAGGCGGGTGGGCGTTTGCCGTCGAGAAGATAGGTTGCCGCAGATCCCGGATTTTCCGCTAAGCTTGGGGCTGCAACGTTCCAGTAGTGGGCAATGACTTCTGAAACAGGGAAGCCTTCTCTGGCAGTGTGGATCGACGGGGCAAGTGACTTTTTGAGCGGGACCGAACCAAATCGTTCGCTTAATGCCTGCCAGCCGCTGACGCATCCCGGGACGGACCAGGCAAGTGGCCCAAACAGCGGGATTTCCCGATGCCCCTGCTCAGCAAAGTATTCCCGAGTGGCTTTATAAGGACTGCGGCCGCTGGCATTTAGTCCATATAGTTTTTTGGATTTGTTGTCCCAGTAAATGCAGTATAAGTCGCCCCCGATTCCGTTGCTCATCGGTTCTACCACACCAAGCATTGCATTGACGGCGATAGCCGCATCGACCGCATTGCCACCGGACTTCAGAATGTCGAGACCAGTCTGGGCTGCCAGCGGGTGGCTGGTGGCGACGATGCCGTTTTTAGCCACCACGACACTCCGGCTTTGATTCGAAGGTGAAACCGGACGGTCATATCCTGCTTGTCGGGTTTGATCTTGAGCTTGAGCATCTAGTACAGGTTCAGTCATGAGAACGGTGACAGCTATGAAGGGAAGGAGACTGGAAAGGAGACCGGGAAGCGGAGATCGATAAGGCATGCGTAAGTTGCTTCCTAAGAATTCAACGAAATGAGCTATGGGTATCGAGTAAGATGAAGCAGAGTCGCCGGATTTCCCGATGTCTTTAGATTACCAAACTTAAAAGCTCGGTTCATGAACATTGTCGCTAAAAGCCTGGTTGTTTCCTTTGTCATCCTGACGTGGGCGTTACCAACGATCGCAGCGTCTCCAGGGAAAATCTCTGCTGCTCGTCATGCAGTCAAACGGGCCATGCCGCTGATTCTTAAAAGTGCGGTAAGTTACGTGCAGCAAAAGGATTGCTTTACATGCCATCATCAGGCGTTGCCTGTCATGGCAGCAGCCAGTGCGAAGCAATTAGGAATGTCTATCGAAGCCGAGTGGTTTGAGACGCAACGCAAATTCACAGCGGACTTTTTTTTAGGACGAAAGAAAGAACTTGCGAAAGGGCAAGGAGTTCCCGGAGGTGCTTTTACGGCAGGCTATGCCCTGGCTCAATTTATCAGTACGACTCAAACGGCTATACCCGCAGATGAAAACCAAGTCGAACGATTACCTGGAACGGACGCACTGCTCGATTACCTGCTCACAATCTATCAGGCAGATCGTCCCTGGAAGATTAATACGATTCGCCCTCCGCTGGAGTCTAGTGATTTTACGGCGACGGGATTGGCCATCGCAGCGATAGGTACGTATGAACCGGTTGAGCTTATCAAGCGAACCAGGGACATCCGCCAGTGGTTTGCAAACACCAAAGCGGTTTCGACCGAAGATAGAGCATTTCAGCTTTTAGGGTGGTATTGGCTTATTAATACACAATACGCCTATCAAGCTAAGCGATTACAACTTACAGATCCGAAACCAGCTAACCTTCAGGTGGAAAATCCGGATACCGATGCAGATGCAAGCGTTTTACAGGAAATGTTATCGACACTGCGAAATCAGCAAAGAAAAGACGGTGGTTGGGGGCAAACCGAAGAGATGACTAGTGATGCTTATGCGACAGGATTGGTACTAACGGCTGTGCTGACGGTGAATCCCGAGTTGTTCGAGCAAAAATGGGTCACGGAGGGAGTTCAGTACTTATTGAAAAACCAGCTCAAAGATGGCTCCTGGCTGGTTTTGACTCGTAGCAAACCGATTCAGGAGTACTTTGAGTCGGAGTTTCCGCATGGCGAGGATCAGTTTATTTCTATTTCGGCATCCTGTTGGAGTGTGATTGCTCTTAGCCAATATGCCCAACAGGGTCTCAAGCAGCCTGATTAATACGGTTTCGATGTTTTTTCTGCTTAAGAGATTACATGGAATCAGGTATTAGCAGTGCTTATACCCACTTGCATATCCCCTTGTTAGTGGTAGATTTAAGTGATTAAAGATGTTCCGTACTAGTATACGGGCTGAGTATTGGTTCCTCCTTACTGGGTTGTACCTGATAACGACGCGATTTTAGGCGTAACAGGGCAATTTGGTTTGGAACAGTAGTTCGATGGCTGCTCAACGGTTGGGTAGGGTATCGGCAGAGAAAGTAGTAAGACACCTATGACAATTACGAGAGAACGCAAACAGGAATTAATCGGTGAATTTAAGAATTCGGATACCGATACCGGTTCACCGGAAGTTCAGATTGCTATCCTAACCACTCGCATTAACAACCTGACCGAGCACATGCGGTCGCACAAGAAAGACTATGCATGTCGTCGAGGTTTATTGGCGCTTGTCAGTCGCCGCCGCCGTTTGCTGGACTACTTGAGAAAGATCGATCCTCAGCGATATCTGGATATCATTGGCAAGTTAGGCATCCGTAAATAATAACACGGAGGCCATCAGGCCGTTTCAGATTGTCCCTGGTTTTCATCAGGGACAATTTTACATCAGGAGAAAAATATTCCTGATGAGCAAGTTTCCCGAACTCGGTTTCCGCTGTTTCACTGCTATACCTACAGCCTTGATTTCAGTGTGAAGATTGAGTGGTGGTAACTGAAGATAGTTTAGGAAAGAAGTAAGTAAGAAATATGCCTCGCGATTGAGGTTTGTAGGAATTTAGTAGGTTAGAGAAAGAATTGTACGAATGGAAAAGGTACGAGTAGAAAGAGAAATTGGAGGCCAGACGTTTTCGTTAGAAACTGGATTCATTGCTAAGCAGGCAGGAGCGTGTGTGATCGCGCAATATGGCGATTCAGTCGTGTTGAACGCAGTCACATCAGGATCTCCTCGTGAAGGAATTGATTTCTTCCCATTAATGTGTGACTACCGCGAGCGTTTTGCCGCAGCGGGTAAGTTCCCGGGAGGTTTTCTAAAACGTGAAGGTCGTCCTTCGACCAAGGATACATTGACATCGCGACTTACAGACCGCCCAATTCGTCCATTATTCCCCAAGGGATTTCATGACGAAGTGATGTGCCAGTCGACTGTGGTTGCCAGCGATGGCTTGAATGATGGCGATGTAATTGCCATGAACGGTATTGCTGCGGCACTGCACATCTCGCCGCTTCCGTTTTCCGGACCGATTGCTTCGGTTCGCATTGGACGTATTGACGGCCAGTTAGTTACCTTCCCGACTGTGGAAGACCTGGAAGAGAGTGATCTCGATATGATCGTTTCAGGAAGTCTTGAAGAGATCCTGATGATTGAAGGTTTTGCCCGGGAAATGCCTGAAGAAGAAATGTTGGAAGCCATTCTTTATGCCCACGAAGGCATCAAGCAGGTTTGTGAATTGCAAAACGAGCTATACGGAAAATGTGATGTCGTTAAACAGGAATTTGTCGAACCGGAAGACGATGGTTTGGCTGATATTCTGATTGAAAAGTATTCCAGTGACTTTAAAGCAGCCCAGTTGACCGAAGGTAAGCAGAATCGTGCTGATGCGGTTAATGTGGTTAAGGGTCGAATTAAGGAAGACATGATTCCTGATCCTGAAGCTGAAGACGCCATTTGTTCGAAAGCGTTGGGAGCGGCTCTTTACAAGCTCGAATCGAAGGTGATTCGCCAGTTGATCATTGAGGGCACTCGTCCTGACGGTCGATCGCATGACGAATTGCGAAATATCGAATGTCACGTGGATGTGCTACCGCGAGTCCATGGTTCAGCTGTGTTCCAGCGTGGTGAAACGCAGGCCTTGGTCACCGTGACGTTGGGAACGAGTAAGGACGAACAGCGGGTTGACGGTATCACTGATACCTATTCAAAGAAATTCATGCTGGATTACAATTTCCCGGGTTACAGTGTTGGTGAAGCCAAACCAAATCGTGGACCAGGTCGGCGAGAAATTGGTCACGGTATGCTTGCTGAACGCAGCGTGAAAGCAGTCCTGCCAGATCCGGAAGATTTCCCTTATACAATTCGAGTGATTTCTGATATTACCGAATCCAATGGTTCCTCTTCACAGGCTTCCGTCTGTGGTGCCACACTGGGGCTGATGGCTGCTGGTGTTCCGATCAAGAATCCTGTTGCCGGTATTTCAATCGGGTTGGTTCAGGAAGGCGATCAGAATATTCTGCTTACCGATATTCAGGGTGCAGAGGATCATTTTGGAGACATGGACTTCAAAGTTGCCGGAACTCAGAAAGGTATTACTGGTATCCAGCTAGACCTCAAGATCAACGGTATTAGCGAACAGGTTATCCGAGATTCTCTGGCCCAGGCTAAAGAAGCTCGTATCGAGATTATGCGAGAGATGATTCGTACGATTGATCGTCCACGTGCGGAAACATCTCAATACGCTCCACGTCTGATCCGAGTGAACATTGCTCCGGATAAGATCGGTGCATTGATCGGTCCCGGTGGTAAGAATATTCGCCATATTCAGGAATCTACAGGGACGGTAGTGGAAGTTGATGATGAAGGTACTGTCACCATTGCATCGACGAATGCCGAATGGGCGGAAGAAGCTCGCGGCTTAGTCGAAGCGTATACAGCGACAGTTCAGGTCGGCAAAATCTACGAAGGATCGATCAGCAGTATCAAGGACTTTGGAATCTTTGTTGAAATCCTTCCTGGTCGTGACGGACTTTGTCATATCAGTGAATTGTCGGAACATTACATTTCTAATATTTCTGCGGCTGTGAACGAAGGTGACGTCGTGAAAGTGAAATGTATTGGAGTGGACGATCATGATCGAGTGAAACTGAGTCGCAAGGCAGCTCTGGAAGAACTTGGTGAAGAAGATGACTGGGAACCACAGGAACGGTCTGAGAACGATGGTGAACGACGCGAACGTCGTCCTCGTCGAGATGGTGATCGTCGAGGAGGTGGTGGACGCCGTCGCCGACGTGACTAGTCACTGCTTCTTAGGGACGTCGTCCTGAAAGAATGTACAACAGCCGGTCTGCCTGTCCTGGGTCGACCGGCTGTTTTTATAAACTCTGTGGCTAAAGTCGAGTGACAAAAAACCTCTACTAATTTTCGAACGCAGGCTAAAATAAATGCTTAAGCATTGATCAACGATCAGTTCCGGCTGGTCGGACAGTCGTAGACCTTTGGTGATAGTTTCATGGCGGACCGCGAAGTAGAACGATGGCAACAGCGAGCTCAATTGCTGGAAAAGCAATACGCAGAGCTTGCGCAAATTGCCGGTTCACTGGCACATGAAATCAAGAATCCGCTTTCTGTCATTCGTATGAATATGGAATTGGTGGAGGAGGATTTAGAAGAGAGTGAAACGCCACGAGAACGACGGGTTTGGACGAAATTACAAACCGTACATGCTCAGTGTCACCGGCTGGAAAATCTGCTCAATGACTTCATGAAATTTGCCAGATTGAGAGAACTCGATTTGGAAATCGGTTCCCTGAATAAACAAATCACGTCCGTGCTTGATATGTATGAAGCGCAGGCGCAATCACAGCAAGTGCAGATTAATCGCTATCTCGATCCGGAGTTGCCAGCGATGCAGCTTGAACCTGAAACGCTGCAGGCAGCTCTGGCGAATCTGGTTAAAAACGCGATGGAGTCAATGGGCGAAGGTGGTGAATTGACCGCGATTACTCGTGTTACTCCTGTTGGAGTCGCCATGGATCTGATTGATACTGGTTGTGGTATGAGTGATAACACAGCATTGAACATGTTTAACGCGTTTTATACTACCAAAGCGGCAGGTTCCGGATTGGGGCTGCCGATGGCTCGTAAAGTTGTACAGGCGCATGGTGGTCGGATTGATGTTCAGAGTCAGGAAGAGCAGGGGACCAAGTTTACGCTGGAATTCCCAACACCGGCGCGATTAGATTCGTCAGGCAACGATCCACTGTAAACGATGTAAGGATAGGCAATTGACAGATACAAAGGACATTCCGGAATTAGCCCCCGGCGATATTCGTGTCTTAGTGGTTGATAACGACCCACCACTCGCCACAGCGATGGTTGAAAGTCTTGAATCAGAAGGCTACGACATCAGCATGGCCACGTCCGGCCCGGAAGGGCTGAAGAGGATTCAACAAGACCAATATGATGTCATCATCACAGATTTGATGATGAACGACGTGGATGGTATGGGGATTCTGGAGAATACAGTCCAGTTGTTGCCTAATGCAGAAGTCATTATGGTAACCGGGCATGCCACCGTACCTCGAGCAGTCGAAGCGATGCAGTTGGGTGCCTACAACTTTTTGGAAAAGCCTATCACTCCGAAACGTCTGCGAGCGATCACCGCACGTGCGGTCGAATCAGTCGCCTTACGTCGTTGTAATGTCGAACTACAGCAGCGGTTGGATGAAAAATTCGGATTTGATGGGATCATTTATGCCAGTGATAAAATGAAGTCGGTGATCGACCGGCTCAAGCGGATTGCGCCCACCGATGCCACCGTACTGATTACCGGTGAGAGTGGAACAGGGAAGGAGCTGATTGCTCAGGCGATCCATCAGAATTCACCCCGTAAGGGTAAACGTCTTGTGCCCTTGAATTGTGCAGCGGTTGCGGAAAATCTGGTGGAGAGTGAATTGTTTGGACATGTTAAAGGAGCCTTCACGGATGCTCATTCGGATCGGATCGGTGCCTTTGAGTATGCTGATGGAGGAACGATTTTTCTAGACGAAATCGGTGATATGCCACTGGCAACCCAAACCAAATTGCTCCGCGTCCTGGAAGAAAGTCGAATCACTCGGGTGGGTGACAATGATCCTATGGACGTCAATGTCCGAGTTGTCTCGGCGACGAATCTGGTGCTGGAACAAGCCGTTGAAAACAATGAATTTCGCAACGATTTGTATTACCGCCTGAAGGTTGTCACGATTGAATTGCCTGCCTTGCGCGAGCGTCGGGATGATATCGTGCCACTGGTGGATCATTTTCGCAAACAATGCAATCAACGTCACAACAAAGAGGTAGCCTCGGTGACGCCGGCTGTGACCCGGCGATTCTATGCTTACGACTGGCCGGGCAATATCCGTCAGCTAAGGAATATTGTTGAGAGCATGGTCGTTTTAGATATTGATGGAGTTCTGGACGTGGATGATCTGCCGCCGGATTTCGAGGGAGGCGGGGAAGACCTTCCAGCCAATGCACTCGGACCGGCCGATTTAGTCGGGCAGCCCATGTCACAGATAGAAAAATGGGCTTATCAACAAACATTAGCTTTGACAAATGGAAATCGTGAGGAAGCTGCACGTATACTAGGAGTAGGTGCCAGAACAGTGTACCGTAAGCTTAAAGAGTACGAGTTGTAACGAGCTCTAGGCAATGAGCGACCCAATGGATGGGAAAGAGAATGGCAAGGATCGCACAATTATCGACAAGTATTATCAATAAGATTGCTGCTGGTGAAGTAATCGAACGCCCAGCGAGTGTCGTCAAAGAACTTGTTGAAAACTCCGTGGATGCCAGGGCGACCCGGATCGATGTCACAGTCGAAGATGGTGGCAGTGCTCTGATTCGAGTAGTCGATAACGGAAGTGGTATCGATCCGGACCAAATTGAAGTGGCTGTCGATAGTCATGCTACAAGTAAGATTAGTACGGCGGATGATTTGTTCTCTGTTTCGTCGATGGGCTTCCGGGGCGAAGCATTAGCATCGATTTCCGAAGTTAGTAACATGACAATCAGGAGCCGCACTGCGGGACATGATGCTGGCATGTTTCTGGAAATCCTGGGGGGCAAACGACAGGCTCCCGAGCCAGTCGGTTGTCCTGTGGGAACCATGATCGAAGTTCACAATTTGTTCTTCAACACCCCCGTTCGGCGAAAGTACCTTAAGACGCCACAGACAGAAATGGGGCATATTACCGAGGCCTTCACACGGATTGCTTTGGTACATCCGGAAGTGCATTTCAGTCTCAAACATAATGACCGTATGAAACACGATCTACCGGCGGTGGATAACTGGAAAGACCGGATTGCGCATTTCTACGGACGCGATCTGGCCGAAGGACTTATTTGGGTCGAAAGTCAGGATGACGATGTGACAGTGTCCGGCTATGTTGCAGATCCTTCGTTCTTTCGCTCTAACACCCGGATGCAGTACTTGTTTCTCAACAATCGCCACATTCGTGATCGTTCCTTGCAGCATGCGTTGGGAGAGGCTTATCGAGGGCTTTTATTGCATGGTAGGTACCCAATCGTGTTCCTACGTATGAACATGCCTCCCCAGATGGTGGATGTGAATGTGCATCCCACTAAGTTGGAAGTAAGATTCCAGGACGGACGCCGCCTTTACAGTCAGTTGTTAAGTACGATTCGAAACAAGTTTTTGTCGACCGATTTGACCGCCCGAATACGAGAGGCTCAGCCTGACCGGTCGACGGCTGACTCATCAGTTACGGCGCAATCGGAAACGCCACAGGAAACTCGGCGGATGGACTTTCAGTTTGGAATATCCGGGATGAATCCTGCTCATATCGGACAGGGCTCTGCAGGACTACCAGATAGTTTTAAACAGGCTTTGGACCCGGATAGGCTGACTCAGGCATTGTCCGGACAGGATGTCAGCCAGACGCCTTCGGTTCTGAGTGTAGAGACTGAAAGTGGATTGACGGGCGGGGAACCGAGTACTCACACAACATTGGGAATACAAATCCAAAACCGCTACTTGGTGACTGAAGACGAGCGTGGCATGGTGGTGATCGACCAGCACGCCTTGCACGAACGAATCCTATATGAGCAGTTTCGGACCAAAGCGATGGATGGTTCACTTGAGACGCAGCGTCTGTTAGTTCCAGAACCGGTAACACTCACCCCGCCGGAAGCGGCAGCTATCCTGGAAAACCAGGAACAATTGCGTCAATTGGGCATCGATGTGGAGCCCTTCGGTGGGGATACCGTTTTGGTCTCAAGTTATCCGGCCATGTTACGGCGATTAAAAATAGAGGAGATGATTCGTCAACTTGTGGAAGTGCTCCTGTCAGGAAAGCAGTCCCCGGACAAACGAGATGTCTTAGATGACTTACTGGCCATGATGTCCTGCAAGGCTGCTGTCAAAGCAGGGGATCCGTTGACGAATGAAGAAATCAAATCGTTGCTGGAGCTCCAGCATTTGTGTCAAGACTCGCATCATTGTCCACACGGCCGCCCATCGGCTCTGGTGTTTTCCAGAGACGAACTTGATAAACGATTCCAACGAACAGGAATCTAGAAACGATCGACCGGGCTTATTGTCGCGGAGTTAGGTATTTCATGGCTTCCGGAACTGCGTAGACGCTGTCGAAACCATAGGCTTGCCAGTAGATGACGCAATCGGTATTGCGAGTTTGAAACATTTCGTAATCGGCCGGTTGAATATCACAGTTACGAATGACAAGTTCCTTTAACTCGCTCATGGTGGACAATTGCAGCAACCCGGTACTGGTTAGTGTGGATCCAGATACATTCAGATGCGTGATGGGCAATTCGGCGATGGCCTCAAAAGCGCTGTTATCCAACTGAGCACCCATGAGTTGAAGACTGGTCAGCGAGGGGAGTCTCTGTAATTGCTGAATGCCCCGCTTATTAACTGGACAATGTGATAAATCAAGGTAAGTAAACTCAGGCAAGTCTGCAAGCGTATCAAAGGTTTCACCGCGAACGTCGGTCTGAAACAGGATGAGATTATTTAAAGATTTGCAGGAAGCAAGCAACTCGATCCAGTTGTCGTGCATATTGGTTTGGGCCAAGTCGAGAGTTGACAGAGAAGGGCAAGTTGCGAGCGATTCCAAAACGGATGGATCTACATGAAATCCACGCATGCTCAACGAAACGAGCGGAAGCTGACGAATGACGGTGCTGATCGCCGAATGAGAGCAATGAGTATTACTGATGTCCAGCTGTTGGCAAATGCCCTGCTTTCCAATGTGATACAAGGTCTCATCGGTAACGGAGGTCCCGCTGAGATTTAGAAATTGGAGATCCAGTTGATGGATATTATCGAGATCACGATCTCTGATAGACGCATTCGCGAAATCGAGATGTATCGGTTGAGGGGTTTCCAGTTTCGGAAAAATTTGAGTGTCTTTGCCCGTTAGTTGGCAACCACGAAGACTTAACATGCTTAGTTCATGACAGGAATTAAGTTGTGCCAAACCATCAAACGTGATCGCAGTATGATCCAGTTGAACGGTGCTGAGTTTGTCATGACGCCGTAAGGCAGTGAGTGTCTGATTGGTAACCGGGGTGTAGGCAAAGCGGATATTCGAAAGGAGAGGGAATTGCTGTATCCAATGAGCGTTGGCATTGTCCCAGGATGGATTGTTGCTGAGATTAAGTGTGGTAAGCATTTTGGCGTCACTGAGATACTGTAAACCACTGCCCGAAAAATGCAGCGACTGTAAATGGAGGGATTGGAGTCTGGTGAGTGTTGAAAGGGGCGTTAAATCATCGTCGCTAAAGGTTCCATGTTTGAGCGAGAGACTTTGAAGGTCGGATAGTTGCGACAGCAGCTTGAAAGTTTCTGCCGATTCAAGTCCCTGGGCGTCTAGTTTGATTTCGAGGACAGTCTGATTATCAGAATCGCTGGTGACTTGAATCAGAGGACCAAATTGCTCTTTGAGTTGTTTGACGATCTCAAGCTGTGGTGAAACGGGATTCGCAGTCGAGCGATACTGGCTGAGAGCAAAAGCCATGGTCAGCGCGATCAATACGGTGATTCCGACAGTGTTTTTAGACTTCATAGCAGGGGTGGTCGCCACTCAAATCAAATAGAATTCCAGTTTGATCGTTATAACAAACTATGTTGAATTACTAATGCAATCAATAGAGGTGGCCTTTTACGAGTTGGAAACGGTGGTGTTCATGAAAATTAGCTCGCCAAAATCTGGTGATTCACGCAATGACATGCCGAGGTTATAACATAGTAAGAATCCGAGTCGAACCCATCGGTCGGCATTGATATATATAGAGGTAGGTTCCATTGAGTGATTTGAGCGAACAGCCGGGGTCAGTCATTTGTGTCAGTATCGGGCGAGGTCGGCACAAGCATATGATTGCAGAGCATCAGCACTTAGCTGAAAACGGCGCTCAATTAGTGGAATTGCGACTCGATTACATCCGTCGCGCAGTTCGTTTGCGGCGATTGCTAAAAGATCGTAAATGTCCCGTCGTAGCGACTTGCCGTCGAGCTCAGGATGGCGGCAAATGGAGTGGTAGTGAAGCTGAACGTCAGATGTTACTTCGTTCAGCGATTGTGGCTGGTGCCGATTACGTCGATCTGGAAGAAGAAATCGCAGATGATATTCCCAGGTATGGTAATACCAAGCGAATTATCAGTATGCATGATTTCGATGAAACTCCGGAAAACCTTGAAGAGATACATGCTCGGCTTGCCAGCAAGGATGCCGACATCGTCAAAATTGCCTGCATGGCCAACTCACCGCATGATGTGACTCGGGTTTTACAGCTATTGGATAAAAGTGATATTCCAACGATTGGGATATGTATGGGAGACATTGGAATGCCTAGCCGCATTTTGGCAGGTAAATTTGGAGCTCCTTTTTCATTCGCGACATTTCATCACGAACGTACGATTGCTCCCGGGCAATTGAGTTTTCAAGAGATGACCAGTATTTATGGATACGAGTCGATCAATGCTGAGACAGAGGTCTATGGCGTCATTGCTGATCCGGTTGCACACAGCATGAGTCCGGTGATTCATAATGCCGGCTTTGATTTCTTGAATATGAATCGCGTTTATCTACCATTTCGAATTCCCAAGGATCACCTCAATCAGTTCATTGACGACGCTCCGGGAATAGGAATTCGAGGATTGAGCGTCACGATTCCCCATAAGCAGGAAGTCATGGCCTCGCTTACCAAAATTGAATCAGGCGCGAGGAAAATCGGAGCGGTCAACACGGTCATATTCGACGAAGATGAAATCATTGGCTACAACACGGATCTCTATGGAGCGATGGTGAGCCTGGCGGATGCTGCCGGCGAAGATGCTGATGAGCAATGGATGGCTGGTAAACGCGTTTTGTTGCTTGGAGCAGGGGGCGTTGCCCGGGCAATCGGAGTAGGTGCCAAAGATCGTGGCGGGGAAATTCAAGTGGCATCACGGACATACGAGAAGGCTGTCGAACTGGCTGCCAAGCTGGAAGGAACAGCGATTCCGTGGGAAGAACGTCATTCTGCAAATGCGGATATTCTGGTCAACTGTACTCCGGTCGGAATGCATCCCAATATGAACGACACTCCGTTTGAAGAAGCCGGGTTAACACGAGGAATGATCGTGTTTGATACGATTTATAATCCGGAACAGACGCTGCTAATCAAACAAGCACGAAACCACGATTGCCGAACGGTAACAGGAGTCGAAATGTTTGTTCGGCAGGCCGAGTTACAGTTCAAGCTATTCACGGGTGAAGAAGCCCCATTAGATATCATGCGAGAAACATTTCGCCGTACCATTTCGTCAGCTAAATACTAAAGGCTGGCTGGGATGACGAATATTTTTCTAACCGGCTATCGTGCAACGGGTAAAACGACGGTGGCAAATCAAGTTGCCACAGCCCTGTCGATGGAGTCGATCGATGCGGATGTATTTCTTGAACAACAGGCAGGATTAACCATTGCCGAAATCTTTGCGGCAGAAGGAGAGATCGGGTTTCGTGATCGCGAGTCCGCGATTGTAAAACAGCTGGCGGCACGTGAGCAGCTAGTCGTCGCACTTGGCGGAGGCGCTATTTTGCGAGAAGAAAACCGCCAGGCTCTACAGGGACGCGGAATAACGATTTGGCTTACGGCCAGTGCTGAAACGATCTTTGAGCGTATGAGTACCGATCCATTGACCGGTCAGCGCCGTCCCAATTTGACAAATACCGGTGGGCTTGCGGAAGTCCGGCAATTGTTACAACAACGCGACCCTCTTTATCAAGCAGCAGCTGATTTTAGTGTTGATACCGAAGAATTATCACCGGCAGAAGTTGCGAGCAGAATCGTCGAATTGGTTCGTGGTTAGGCGAGTATTTTCTCTTTAATAAGCCGCCAGGCAAACAGCATGCCTCCCATCGCGGAAAGTCCGACCATCAGTACAAATGGTAAAGCATCGACGTACTGTTCGAGCGCCGGAGTGATACGGATCCAGATGGATTCCCAAAAGAGTACGACCACAAGAGCAGCCAAACTGAGATAGGGGCCGAAGGCCATTTCGTTTTCACGGCGTGTGATGGCTTGGATAATCCCGATGATGACGCCGGCAAACGGGGCCAGAAAGAAAGTGACCATGACTGCCTGCCAACCAAGAAAGGCACCAATCATGGCCATGAGCGTAACATCTCCGAATCCCATTGCTTCCTGGCGTAAAGCTATTTGACCAATAATACGAACGCCCCAGACTAACACAAGCCCGGCAGTCATTCCGATGACAGCACTAAGTAAGCTCTCCCATTGCTCTGCCGTTCCATTACTCCAAATGGCATAAAGCATCGCCCAGCCAAGCATACAGCCTGTGGCGATGGCGGTGGTCATAGAAAATGGCTTTCGTCTCCGTCTCTCACCTTTGCCCAGCGACTTTCTGCGAGGCCTCAGGACACTTGCTAACATAAACCTGGCACCTTTCAGAAAACCGTATCGAAGGGTGCATAATTTGGGCATACTTGCTAATCCCCAAAATCCCAGCATACCCATGGCATACAACAAAGCACGAGGTTCGGTTGTCCAAACGAACCATGATTTTGGAGAATGTGCGTGAAGGTAAACGACTTGCCCGGATTCTAACGAGGTGAGATCGAGCAGGCGACTTTCAGGCAAGAAGGCGGCAATAACTAAAGCAAGTAAGGTTCCAAATACAGTGACTTCGTCAGGGATCATACGTTCATCGAAGTCTATAAAGGTGGCGATACAGAGCAGACAAGCCAGGCATAAGAAGGGTACCAGTTGTACCCAGATTAATTGGGAGGATTCCTCGACGCCGAGTTGCTCAACCAGATTGGAATAGTGGGAATAGCAAAAACCAAAAAATACCGTCATGCCGAGCTCAATCCACAGAGGGCGAACCCAGAAATGATAGCCATGTGTTCTGGTTTCTGACTTAAGTCGAAGCCAGCCGAGTATTGGGATACGTGTATTCCACCCGCGATTGGAAATTCCCTCGGGCAACGGTCCCCAGGGACTGATAGGACGTTTGTTCCACGCGAGGTTATAGATGCCCCAATTGATGAACATTCCTGCAACGGCCCCCAACATCATCACTAACAGGCAGGTGTTCCAACTGAACATGCGTATTTCAACCGCTTTCGTGAATGTGGGATTAATAAGTTTCAGGATAGATGATTAGTTCGATACGTTGATTGGCTTCCCGACCCTGTTCTGATGCCGTGGAGTATCGAGGAGCGTTGTTGCCTTTGGATGCAAGTGAAAGCTGTGTTGCTGGTAACTGCGACATCCCGACTAAATAATTGTAAATCGTCGTGACCTGTTGAATAGCCTGTTGATGGTCATCATTTGGAGTCAGGCCTGATGTCGCATGCGCTTCGAGAGTGATTTGTTGATTTGCATACTGTTGTTTGATTGCCGCCGCGACCCGATCAAGCAGTGTCTTTCCGTCGTTACTAATCGTAACTGTGTTGGCATTAAATAGCTGAGTCCTGGGTAATTCGATACGAACCTTCTTTCCATCTCGTCCCACGACAACACCTTCGATGCTAACGACATCCAGCGTTGAGGCTGCTTCTGCATTTCCGGCGGATAGATCAACTCCTCCGGAGTTACTTAGTTTCGCATTGGCGTCCTTGAGTTGTTGTTTGACCAAATCTAGTTCGCCTACCGTGACCCGGTATTGTTGCCGGGCTTTGGCTAATTCTGCATGGAGTGATTCGTTATCGGCCGTTAGTTTTTCCAGAGGTGAAGCAGCCGAATTGGCTTCAGTAGCACCAGTGGATGATCCGGTGGTGTCTGTATCATTCGAATTGTTCTCTTTTCGGCCCCAATTAAACTTTCCATCCGGTCCAATCGGTCCGGATTGACAGCCACTCGTGACGAGTAGTAGGCAGAGCAGTGTTAATTTGAAGTAAGAGACCATGGTATTGAAACAGGCAGAAATGGTGGCTATGAAAACAGCGTTGCCATAGTATCAAATCACTAGATTTACAGGAAATAGCAGTACGTGCTGTCGAAAACGAGACGACATTCGCTTGACAGCGTTAATCTGTAACCTACGATTGACTAATAACCCTGAAAACGGTCTCTTTTCGGATGAAAATGATGAGATTCATGCCCTACTACAGTATTTGCGATTGCCTCTGTTGTTGATATCTGCAACTCCCGTACGAGTAGTATGTCTTAATTAGCCGATCTCTTTTTTCTAAATAACCATTCGAAATGTCTTCACGAGAAAATAAACAACAGCTCCCGGATTTGACGAACCAGATCCTCAAAACCTACGAAGATTTAGGGACGATCAATCATCTCGGACATACTCCGTTACCACAGTTGGATAAGATTGTGGAAATCCTGATGGATTTCAAGGAAGTTCTTTATCCGGGATACCGTCGTCGTCAGGGGTTACATCAGGACAATGTCTCGTTTTATGTAGGCGATTTGATAGATCAGATTTTCAATGAGTTGTCGACTCAGATAGCCCGCGCGCTACAGCACGAAGACGTCGTGTTTGAGTCTAAAGGGGAGTGGAGTTCGTATCTGGAACAAGGTGAGCAGTTAACGCTAAAGTTGCTGGAACGATTGCCTGAAGTTCGTCGCGTGCTGGCCACCGATGTTCAGGCTGCTTACGACGGAGACCCTGCCTGCAAAAGTCTTGACGAAGTCATTTTTTGCTACCCGGGTCTCGATGCCATCACCGTACACCGAATAGCTCATGAACTCTATTTACTCAATGTACCGTTCATTCCCCGGATGATGGCGGAATGGTCACACAAAGAGACGGGCATTGATATTCATCCGGGAGCGACAGTCGGAGAGTCATTCTTTATTGACCATGGAACGGGAGTCGTGATTGGCGAAACCACTGTGATTGGAAACTTTGTCAAGTTATATCAGGGGGTTACGCTGGGAGCTCTAAGCTTTCCAACGGACTCGGATGGCAACATTATTCGTACTATGAAGCGACATCCGACGATTGAAGACCGAGTGGTTGTTTATGCGTCAGCTACGATTCTGGGTGGTGATACAAATGTGGGGCACGACAGTGTTATTGGTTCAAGTGTTTGGTTGACACGGAGCGTTCAGCCTCATACGACCGTGACTTTGGAGAAACCTAAACTACGCATGCGTGCTGAGAGCAAAGAAGCTGTAACCAACAACTCGTCATTTGAAATCTGACCCGGCTGTTATTCGTTCGCCAAAGCAATTGCTTCGGGCAGGTGAATGACGCCATCGTAGAGACTTCGACCAATGATAGCGCCGTCTAACCCGGCATCACGTAACTGACGTACATCTTCCAGCGTCGTAACTCCTCCCGATGCGATGACAGGGATCTCAGTCGCTTGCTTCATTTCAGCCATGCCTGCGACATTGGCTCCCTCCATCATGCCGTCACGGGAAATGTCTGTATAAATGATGGCGGCAACAGGTTGTCCGGCAAACTGTTGAGCCAGGCTAATGGCAGTCGTTTGACTGGTCTCAAGCCAACCATCTGTCGCGACCATGCCGTCACGTGCATCAATTCCCAGAGCTAGTTGATTGGGAAATTTACTCACCATGGATGAAAACCATTCGGGCTCTTTAAGGGCTTTAGTGCCGACGATTAAACGACTGACTCCTAAGCCTAAAAGCAATTCAATGGTGGATTCCTCTCTTACTCCGCCGCCTAGCTGACAGGGGACGTCGATGGACTGCACAATACTGCGGACAGCGTCCTGATTGATCCAAAGTCCATCCCGGGCACCGTCAAGATCGACCAGGTGCATGCATTGGGCGCCCTGTTCACACCATTGGCTGGCCATGGCTCCGGGGTTATCTCCGAAGACAGTTTCCTGATTGTAATCGCCCTGTTTCAAACGAACACAATTACCTCCGCGTAAATCGATGGCCGGCCAGATTTTCATAGATCGTTCTCTTTTGTGAATAACTTAGAGGTAGTGACTTAGAGTGAACCGAAATTCTTCAGCACCTGAATGCCCGCAGATTGGCTTTTCTCAGGATGAAACTGAGTGGCATAAAGATTGTCTTGCCAAATCATGGCACAGAATTCACCATCGTAATCACTGGTGATGGCGACGACGTCTGTATCCGAGGGGGCAACGTAATAAGAATGTACAAAATAGAAGTGGGTCCCGAATTCGATACCTTTGAGAATCGGAGCTTCCCGGACGATGTTGGCCTGATTCCATCCCATGTGGGGGACTTTGAAACCGGCCTGGACATCGAAACGCTTAACTTCTCCGGGAATGATTCCCAGTCCTTCGAATTCTCCTCCTTCATAACTCATATCAAATAATAACTGCAGTCCCAGACAGATCCCCAGAAAAGGTTTGTTGGCAGCAATAACATCTTTGATCGGGCTGACCAGATCACGGCGGTGGAGTTCAGCAATCGCGTCCTCAAATGCACCAACGCCGGGTAGCACAACCTTTTCTGCCTTAGCCAATTCGGCAGCATCGCACGTGATTGTTGCTTCAAATCCGGCTTTTTCAAAAGCCTTTTGAACGCTTCGTAGGTTACCCATTTGGTAATCAATAATGGCGATCATATGTTAGGAATCCGCAAGAGTGAAAAGGACTTCAATCATCCTATTGTAAGCCAAACGCCAGAGTCTCAAAACCGGTCCTATCAACATCCAATGCTAACGACTGGCTGACAGTCAATGAGATGGTTGTCGGATGTTGCTACGATGTTGACTTGCGTTGTTTTCGTCGAAGTAAGAGGAAGCTAATCGATACAGCGAGCCAGCTAACTCCGCTAAGTAGCAGTCCATAAATAAATGAATCGGGACGATAAATGAGGTCGACCGTCTGCTCTCCCTGTTCCAACATTACCGCCTGCATCACTCGATTGGCTCTTACCATTTGGACTGGCTGAGCCAAAGTGTTGTTGGAATCCCAAATTCGGACTTTCCAGCCCGGAGCGAAACCCTGATTGATAATCAGGGGACCAGCGGATTGTTTGGATACTCGCAGTCGTACGAATCCCGGTTCAAACGTCTCCAGTTCCACAAGGTCATGCTCATGTGCGATCGGCTTGGAATGTGGCAAGGTATCCTCGGATTCCAGATATGCCCAGTGGCGGAAATCTCGCAGGACGCCATCGGCATAAAAGATTTGCTCTACGTGTTGGTCGAGTTCAGTAGAGGTTGATGACTGCAATACCGGGTGGGATTCCCAGTCCGGGACGGTCCAGGCAAAAGGATAAGGCTCAGCAACAGGTGTCAAGCTGACATCTTCGACATCCGTAGGTTGCGTCAGATTAGGTTCGTTGCGAGGGTAAAAATCTGGCGGTGCGAGAATATAGGTTGCGCCCAGCAATGCCAGTCCCTGAGCGTCCGGTTCGCGGAGTCCGTCGCTACGTTTGTACCCGTGAGATCGCATGACTCGTAATGCGGAGTCGTAGTTGGCATCAGAGATGCTGGCGTTTGCATCGAGTGATTGCACATTCCCCAAAAGGTGCATACGTGGTCGTAATGACTGACGATCCCATTTGAGTGCATCGTGTTGACGGTCCTGGGAACTGGTCTGCAAAAACGACGGGGGGTTCCAGCGTGAAAGTCTGGCGCGGTATATTCGTGATGGATATTTCCTGGTTGAGTTTTTCACTCGCTGTTCGATGCCGCTGGTAGCGTCCCAGTGATAGGTTGGGGCGGAAGAAAAAATCCAACGGTTGGCGATCAGTAAATCGCAGGCCAGTAGCATCACAACCGCTGTGCCGACGATCGTTGGTTGCTTGATGCTTTTAGTGAGGATGGCAAAGGTCACGATGACGATCAGCGGTTGAATCGCAGCGAGTAGTAAGTCGCCTTTCACACCTTCCACAACAATCGGACCTAGAAACGGATCGGCAGATGCCGATTCAAGTTTGGTTGAGATAAGTTGACTGAGCAGAGGGAAGCAGGCCAGTGTACTTGCGGTCAGTCCGATTCCAGTCCACTGTAAGATGGTGCGACGTCGGACGAAGGAATCCTCCTCGGAATCCCAACCACAGCCGGCTAATAGTGCGAGCAACAGGCTGGCAATGACAAACCATTTGGCCGGATACCTGAATTGGATATAGCCAGGTACCAGATTACACAACCACCAATATATACCTCCGGTTTCGTCAGCCACGGATTCGGTCGAGATAAATGCATTTAGAATCCAACCTAGCCCAAAGCTTCCCAGGGATGCGAGCACTGCAAAGATCAACACACGACTGAGTTGTTTGTGTTTTGATTCGCGTCGGAGGCCAATAACACTCAGGGCTAACAGTAGTGGCACAATGCCCTGATAGATTGATGGGTACCAGATTCGTGGATTATCTTTCAGGGCGAACGTCCAGCGATGACGTTCCGGGTATAGCTTTCCTGTGACGTTGGGCAGGGCAAGTTCGCTTAATTGCCAGGGAGCAAGAGAGAATTGATAAAGTTGTCCGTGGTGTTCAGCTTTGGAACTGCCTCGCATGATGTGGTTCGGGTACTGCTTCCCGGAAATCTGATCGGCAGCCCATTCGAAAGTGGTTCGGGAGGCAGAACGCATTTTTCGCGCTCCGTGCTGTGTCCATTCAAAGGTCGGTAGAATTTGAATGGCAGCAAAGCTGAAAGCAAGGATCCCGGCAATACTAAGTCGTTTCAACAATTTCAGACTGGTCGTGTGTCCCTTTTCGCTGTGATTATGCCGGAACCAATGCAACAGAGGGATCAATAGAACGATGTGAAGTGCCATCTGCGCATCTCCGCCCATGACAATGAGTGCCAGAGTGATCCCCAGATAAGCCATTGATTTAAAGCCGCATTGTTTCTGCAGCAGGTCCCAGGATAGACACAACGCGAGTGGAAGCCAGGCGGCAGAGACCAGATAGATGATATTCGAGTGTTGTGTGAGTACTGCGCCCCCAAGCGTGAAGGACAGGCTGGCTAATGTTGCCCCTGTATTTGAGATCTTTAATCGCCTGGCAAGATAAAACGTATTGAGGCAGGCAAGGATCAGATGGGTGGAAAGATAGAGCAGGACGCAGGTTGAAAAGCTCAAAGGAAGCCAGAAGATTGCTTTGCCGGGATAGAATACGCTGGCGCTGGAATCGGCAGCAAAGGGACGTCCAAGATCATCGAGGCTACTCCATAACGGGACGACTCCCTGACTCCATAGTTCATGTTCGTAATGGAAGGAAGGGTAGTAGAAATGCCCGGCATCCCGGAACACGGGCAATTCACTGTGGAGCCACAGAGGGCTAATCAGTGCCATGATCGTAAGCAACGGGATCAGCAATAAGAGCGAAAGTCTGGTACGTTCCACTTTGATTTATTGGGGTCGATTGCGGCGAAAGGGAATTGTCGGAGTTATACGCCAGACATAATAAACAGGGTGTAGAATCTACACCCTGTATTATACAAATTCCAAGCAATTGGCACGCCTAAGAATTAGAAGCCACTCGCAATTGCGATCGTACAGAATCGACATTACGTTCCCGAATGTCGAGTTCTTCGTCGTTATTTCCAGGCATGGCCAGAGCTTCATTCAATTCTGTCTGCAACTGAGTGGCATTCAGGTCGTCA
>DEAW01000205.1 GCA_002348315.1 Planctomycetaceae bacterium UBA2972
TTCCAACTCAAGCTAATTCAACCACCAATCGTTCGGCAGGAACTAGTAATGAGTGGCCGTGGTTGCGAGACGGAATGCGTCGTGCATTGGAAAAAACCGTCAACACAGGAATGGCAGTATTTTATGATTATGGTCCCAGTCTTCATCCAACCGAGAAACGGTACGCCGGAGAGCGGCTGTCACTCTGGGCACTCGCAAAGGACTATGGAAAAACCGAAACTGTGTTTTCAGGGCCGCTATTAAAGAACGTTTCGATCAATAATCAGCAAGCGACGCTCACTTTTGACCACGTCGGAGGTGGTCTGGAAAATGCGGAGCAAGGAGATCAGCTCAACTATTTTGAAATTGCAGGGGCTGATGGAAAATATTTCCATGCCAAAGCTAATATCGTCGGTGATTCAGTCGTGGTTTCCTCCGCTTCTGTTTCCAATCCTGTTCATGTCCGCTACTTGTTCAGAAAACCGGTACCTGATCCAGGAATCAGCCTTATCAACAAGGAAGGGCTTCCCGCATCACCGTTCATAACCGATAGTCGATCCCCGATTCGCTTAACGTTAGATGATCGATCACCAGGAGAAAAACAGCCCAAAGCTCCGGCAAATGAAAGAACATTCCAAGATGGGTTGCCGCGACTTCCCAAACAATCCCCTGCAGAAAAACAAACCTTCCAAGAACAAAAAAAAATCACTGATTTAGATGAACCCTATATCAGCGTCGCACCCCAAAATCTCAACGATGGACTTGAGGTTGGCAAACTGAACTATCCCCTTACTAATTCAGCAATTCAATCATTGTTGATGGCGGATAGGGCGGGTAACTACCAAAACCTCGACAGCATACTGATTTGCAAAGATGGCAAGTTGGTTTTTGAAATGTATAACCGTCATGGTCGCGTTAACGGCCCGCATTACGTAATGTCGGTGACGAAAACAATGACATCCCTTGCACTTGCCAGAGCTATTGAACTTGGTCTTTTTGCGATGACGGATCTGGATAAACCGATCATTGAATTCATGCCGGAAATTGATCGTGCGAAGATTCAGCCTGGCGTCGAATCCATTACAGTCCGAAATGCCCTCATGATGAAATCAGGACTTCGATTTGAGAATCCTAAGGAAATCAATAGGTTGGGAGACAACTACAAAAAACAGGCCTATTTTCAAAAACTATTTGAACTTACTTCTCCCATAACTGAGGCGAGCAAAACATATAAGTATACCGGTGTTGATCCCTCGATGATCATGATGCTGATCGATATCAAAACTGATTCTGACGTACAACAATTCATCAAAAAGGAAATCATTACTAAACTAAATCTTAGTTGCGTCTGGGAAGATCAGAGGTGCGGGCTTCCTAAATGCGGAGCAGGAAGTAGTTTCACTTCACGAAGCTTAGTGAAGCTTGGAGTCGTCGTCCTCAGCGGCGGTTCACACGAAGGCAAACAATTATTCTCCCGCGACTACATCAATAAGATCATGGATCCCAGCAAGGGAGCGGGCTATTTCTATTTTTTTCACAACCGCAGTGTTGGTACTTCTAAGCCGGAAATTAATTTTTTCAGTGGAATCGGTGCGGGGGGACAGTATATGGCCATTTTCCCGGAGCTAAACTTGGTAGCTGTTGCCACTGCTCACAACGAGAAAGCAAATAATCTTCCACTCAAGGCAATCGTTGATCATTTGCTCCCCCTGTTTTCAACGGACATTGCTAAGAACCAATCCAACTAGCAAGATCCAGTCTAATTAGGGCCCTTTAGCTTCGTTGCTTTTATGGGAAATGCGATTTCTGCCCAGACGGGTTTGTGATCAGACAACGGCTTGTCTAGTTCAATGATGCCGCCCTGCTTTGCATGGGCACCGGACAGATTGTTGTACAAAATGTGATCAATTACACCGAGTTGGTTCTTGGGATCCTGAGCGTTGTATGTAAATTCCTTGGAGAGATCGATCGTCAGGTCATTCCATGTTGGTCTATATCCGGCCGCCTCGATCGTCTTCATTGCATCGTCGCCGATGTTGTTGTTGTAATCCCCAACGACGATAACTCGCTCAATTGCCTCCTTTGGCAGAACTTTTGTCGCCAAACTATATGCATGGCCATCACTTGCGCCAGATTTGCAAATATGCAGTGAATAAAATGCAAATGAAAGCCCTTTGATCTTAGTGACTGCTCTGACCGTCGAAGCGGGATTCCAGCCGCGTCCTGTGAGAAGATGTTCCTCAACATCCTCTAACCTTGTCCGGCTAAGAATGGATTTGTATTTGTTCTTGTGATTCGCAGAGGAGATTTTACCTACGAAACTATATTTCATCCCCAACACCTTGCCCACGCGATTTGTCCAATCACCATCTGGAGCCTCGTCAAAACCGATGATATCCAAGTTGTATGGCTTGAAGATCTCGCCGATCTGTTCAGGAGTCGCGCTTCTGCTGAATTCAACATTGTAGGAAGCAACTCGAACCGTAATTGGGTTTTCTGGCTCGGAATCAGCAAAACAAAGTGTTGCTACGCAAAGGTATGTCACAGCAAACGGTATTAAGTGAATCGCTTTCATACTAAACTCCTCTGTTAGTTAAATACTTTGCTGATACGATCTCTCATTAGCAACGCGTCTATTCGCATCATATCTAAGTCTATAGCCTTCAACGAATACGATCTATTATCGAACACCATACTGCTTTGATTCGTGTTGGAAAAAGCGTAGCTGAAGCAGCCTCTATTTCACATTCAAATGGACAAGGCGAGAATATAACATAGTAACTAGGTAATTCTCATTTAAATCTAGAACGGTTTCCTCATATATGCCCATTAGCCTATTGTGTCCATCATGCCAGCAACCCCTCAAGGTTCCGGACGAACTTGCAGGCAAGAAATGTAGCTGTCCTTACTGTAAAACCATTATGAGCGTCCCTGTTTCTCAGGTTAATGATGCCCCAGACATCAAAGGGGGCGATGAACGTGAAGCAGGTCGCAGTCGTCAAGTCCAATCACGACAGAATCGTTCCTCATCTGTAAAATTCGCATCCGATGGCAGTAATGTTAGTCTGCTTAAAAGTGCCATTATTGGTGGTACGGCGGCAGTGCTTCTTTTCTTTCTCCTTCTCCCACTTCAGCAAATGGGCTATCGTCTGGGGAATATGTTCTGGGATAGTGTTGGGATTAATTTCCCAACAACTTTATTGATGTTCTGGTCGTTTGCAATTCTATTTCTCAAGCAAAGGAAATTAGCTAATCAGAAGAATGCATTCATTATGGATGTGCTTCCAGCCACGGTTTCTGAGGAAATCACGCTGGAGTCCTTAGATGGTTTTGTGGAACATATCAACGGTATTCCCCGTAATTGCCGTGAGACCATGTTGGTCAATCGGGTGCTTCGAGGGATCGAGCATTTTCGAGTTCGAAAAAGTGCTGCTGAAACTGTTACTATGATGGAATCACAGTCGGGCATTGACATCGCGAATGTAAATAGTAGTTACGCGATCATTAAAGTATTCATCTGGGCGATGCCTATCTTGGGGTTCATTGGGACGGTCATGGGGGTCAGTACTGCAGTAAGCGGACTATCTGCGACGTTAGAGAATGCCTCCGATGTATCAGCCGTAACGTCCTCGATGAAAAGTGTGTTTGGAGGTTTAGGGACAGCTTTTGATACGACACTTCTAGCACTAATCATGAGTATGCTGGTGAAAATACCTACTTCGGCTCTGCAGCGTAATGAAGGTTCACTTGTCACACTAATTGACGAATACTGTAACGAGAATCTATTAAGACGTTTGAATGACGGAAAAGACGGAGGGGCCGAAAGAGGCACTCAGGGACTCTCGCTGGGAAACACGCCGAGCGTGTTAAAAGAAGCGTTAATGGAAAGCCTGGGAACAAATGAACTTAAGGAATTCCAGAAGCTAAGTGCAGAAAATGCGATCGCAATTGCTCGGCAAATTCGCGCGGCGGCACAGATCAGTGCAGAAATGCAAAACAACGTAAATAATCTTACAGCTACAATGGCCGGCCTCACTAAACAGGCCAGTGAAACCACGAATGCTCTCAAGGCGCAACTCCAGCAGCACAAAGAGGACATGGGTGCTCACCAACCCAAACGCCGTAAAGGCTGGTTCTCTCGTTCAGGTTCAAGACGTAAGAGGAGGTAAGCATGCGAAAACAGCTTGATGACGACTCCGATAATGATGTGTCGCTGTTCCCATTCTTAAGTATTATCGCCGCGATCATCGGCGTTTTGACCTTAATGATTGCGGCGATTACTTTAGATCAGATGAATCAGGGGGATAGTAAGCAAATCGTGGCTAATGCTATCCGGTCCGAGGAACTACGGGCAAGCATTAAGGAGCAGGAGGAGGAAATTCGTACGATTCGCTTGTCGTTGTCTGACGAGGATTTAGCATTGTTAAAAAATGCTGAAAATCGGGAAAACGAAATCGTAAAAACGAAAATAGAATTAGAGGCCTTACTCAAAGAGCTAACGAAAAGTCAGGAGGAATTAGACGCGCAGAAAAAAGTAGAGATCGTAGTTCCGGAAATTCCCCCGGACTCTATCGAAACTTTGGCAGACTTAAGGCTGGAGCATGGTGAATTGCAGAAGCGTGTAGATGCCTTGAAAAAAGAAGTCGCGATTAAAAAGGCCGAGACCGAGGGAAGTGTTAAGGTACTGCCCGGTGGAACAGGGCTCAATGTGAAGCCGCACTTCGTAGAGTGTACAGAGGGAGCCATCGTGCTTCACAGCACATCTAAGTCGCCACGCATTCGTCAGGCGGAAATTCTGAGTAATTCATTGTTCAAGGAATTGTTGCAGACGGTGGTTAATAAACCAGAGAATACGATCATCTTTCTTTTAAGACATGATGGTTTACAAAGTTATCGTTTGGCAAAACGTATGTGTGATCAAAATAGCGTGAAATACGGGAAGCTCCCGGTAGTCGGTGATGGTCGTCTTGATTTTACTAACTTCGACAAGTGATGGATTGGCGGCGTGGAAACCTGTCAGGACCATAGAGGATAAGAATGAAGTCACAGAACAATATCGAAGAAGACGATGGAGATGGTCTCGATTCCTTGCTGGATACGATGACCAATGTCGTTGGGATATTGGTCATGGTTTTAATTGCGACGCAATTAGGCGTGAAAGATGCCGTGGACCGAATTGCTCAATCGGAGAAAGGCTCTCAAGAGACAGTGCAAATGCTCGAAGAGCAATATACTTCCGGTATTGCCCTGCAACAGCAGCTGCAGGAACGGTTTAAAGATCTCAAAACGGAATCAGTCCGGCAGGTTGAACTTGCAAATTTGCGACAACGACTTGAGAGTACTAGTTCAAAATTGCAAGATGTTAAAGCGGAAGCTCAGCTTGTTTCGGTGAAATTGACGGAGCAACGGAAGGCAGCGGAAAAAAATGCGGCCTCGATGGAATCGCAGGAAAAAGAGAAGCAACGGCTCTCAGAAGAGATCTCTAAGAATCTAGAAGACGAGGCCATGCTCAAAGCGTTGTTGAGTGATTATGAAGGAGTGCCGATCGCTGGGAATGAAAGTTTGACACTACCGAATCCACGGTCGGTTCCTGAAGGCGCTAAGCAGTTTACTCTCTTATGTAAAGCAAACAAAATATATCCCCTGTTCTTTAATGAGCAGGATCGGAAGGTGATGCGTCAGTCAATTGAGTTAATCGTACAGCAACGCCAACTTTTCCGAGGATTGGAACTGGGAGTAAATCACGAAGTCTTGCTTCCAATAGTCAATCAAAAGCCACTCACGGGTGAATACTTTGTTACTAATCTGATACGGTCGGGAATCTATCCTCGCATTTCGTTTACCCCACGAGCATCGAAAGGGATCGCACTCCAGGAGGTGCTTGGAACGAGATCACGGTTTAGTAGGTTTCTCGACAATTTTGATCGCAATAGATTTTATATGCGTTTCTTTGTTTACCCTGATAGTCTTGAGGTATACATGGCAGCAAGGAAGTCGGCTGATAAGCGCGGAATTCTTGCCGGCTGGGAACCTCAAGATCCTGAGTGGGTATATACAACTCACTTAGGGGGAAATCTACTATTTGGCGCGAAACCCCCGCCTCCCAAACCAAATCCGAATCCGGCGCCCCCCAGGCCTGCCCCCAAGTTAATTGACTAGTCGCGAAGTACCATTTCGCA
>DEAW01000071.1 GCA_002348315.1 Planctomycetaceae bacterium UBA2972
CTGTCCAGTTAAGGATGATTTTTTCTCGGTGCAATGCGCTTCGCTTTCGAATCAATTGCACGACTTTTTAGAATACTTTTCAAAACCACAAGCGAACAATAACTGTTGCAGCAGATTGGCAACAACGCTGCAAATTCGGAGCACTGAAATGAAGCGGAATTCAATCCTCCAAAGTCGAAAACAACATGGTGTAACCCTCGTCGAGATGCTGATTGTCATCGCGATTATGGGAATTCTGGCAGCGGTTCTCGTGCCTACAATCGGAGCCGTGCGAAAGTCGATGCAACAAAGCGGCATCGCTCTGGAAGTGAAAAATATCAGTGCCGCGATTGAGACTTATAAACAAACCTACGGCGACTATCCTCCTGACGGATCCAATATCGTCGTCTTCCAACGACATATCCAGGTAGCATTTCCCCGGATCGCTCCGGCGGAACTACAAAATTTAATCAACCTCATCGACCTCAAAGACGCCAACGGTAATTCAACCGGACGGACAATTATTGATCCGGCGGAAGCATTGGTCTTTTTTCTCGGTGGATTCAGCGACGATCCTCGCTTTCCGTTCACCGGAGAAGGTGGTCCTTTGTCACCTGTACGTCGCGATCCGATTTTTGATTTTGCGGCTGGTCGCCTAACGCAAAGCACGAATACGTTTAACATCGGAACGGCCGCCAACCCCATACTCGTACCCTTATCGACCGACGAAGAGAGACTGTTTGGTGCCACTTCGAGTGACATTTTTCCGGCCTACATCCCGTCTTCGTCTGACATCCCGTTTATCTATCTGGACCATCGTACTTACATGCCACGTCCTCTTTATAGTTTCAATGGGAATCTGGTACCGCCTGCTCAGTATCCACCGATCGGCAGTACATTTCTGCAAGTCGGTATTCATCGCGGTGCCGTTAGAGCCTATCGCAGTGACCAACCTCGACAGTCAACCGCAGAGGATATATTCCCGTATAAATGGTTGGGCGAAGGTTCCTTTCAGCTGATCTCCGCTGGTGTCGATGACAACCTCGGCGATCCGTTGGCATTGCTTGATGGCAATGGTAATCCACAAAACAAACAATTCCCCAGTCAAAAACTGTTCAGCGAAGGCGACCGCTCGAACATCACAAGTTTCAGTGAAGGAGTGCTGGAAGGAGGTCGTTAAATCAACATAGCGATTCACCGTCTAAGGGGCACTTAGATCACTTTCGATTTGGCCACCGTTGCCACAGGACACTATGAACAGAGTAAACCAAGTTAGCTATCACTCGCTTCGCATACCCCGGCGGTTTGCTGCGCAGCAAGGGTTTACACTAATCGAGTTACTCATTTCAATTTCGATTGTTTCTTTACTCGCGACCGTCCTGGTGGCCGGCATGTCGACGCTTCAACGCCAGGCCCAGATTCGACGGGCTGAACAACAGGTTCAGAAAATTGACCAGTTGCTAATGACTCGGTTTCAGGACCTCATCAACAAACCGCTGCCCATTCAATTTCCAAGTCTGGGACCAAATCCAACTCCAGCACAAATTGCCTTTCGTAAATTTCAGATTCTCGTATGCCGCCGTGAATTAATGCGGATGGAACTGCCGGATCGTATTACCGACGTTACCAACGTGAACTATGTCTTCAACGATCTGTCCACCAATACGCAGTACTCCATGATGACTCCCGGCAGCACTAATGCTTTTCGTCGTAAAGCAGTATTGAATGCGAATCTGGGTAATACCTGGACCGAAGATCATCAGGGCAGCGAATGTCTGTATTTGATTCTGTCGATTATGCAGGATCAGGATGCCAATGCACTCGACTTCCTGTTTCCGTCTGAAATTGGTGATACCGATGGCGACGGGATGCTTGAGGTACTTGATGCCTTCGGCAATCCATTGGGATTTCTTCGCTGGGCACCGGGAATCTCGGCCCGCTCCGGCGTTGACGGTCGTTGGGGCACACCCAATGTGGATGATAACAATGACGGTATCATCGATAATGCTCTGGAATTTGGCATGGGCGTACATGATGACTATCGTAGCTTTTCCGGAATTCAGGGAGTTGACCCCGGTGATTCACCTGACTGGACGGATGTCGGCGGAGCAGACTACCGACTGTTTGACCTCAACCCCAGCAATGACCCATATCACCTTCATCCACTGATCTGTTCGGCTGGGCCTGATGATGAATTTGGGATGTACGGTCTGGGTATTAATCCCGGCACGCCAGGATTTAGCTATCAGGCAACCGTTCGCATCGACCCTGCCAATACTTCCAATACCATCCCTTTTCCATATGACCCGTTCCACTTCCATAACGACACAAATGCTCAGGGTTATCAGCAGCAATTCGGCGCATTCATCCATAATAGAATGCTGGATAACATCACGAACCATGATATCCAGGAGGCTCCCTAATGCGTCACTGGATCCAGCGTCGCCGCCATGCGATGACCCTTGTGGAAATTCTGGTCGTAATCGCCATCATTGGCCTGCTAGCCTCGTTAATGGTACCGGCAGTTAAATATCAATACCGCAACCGCAGCGTAGTGGAAGGTGAACGCCAACTCAATGCCTTCATCGGTGCCGCTCAGGCTCGGGCTCAACAGTTAGGCCGTCCGGTTGGCATTTGGATCGAACGATTTCAGAAAGAGGCACCGTTGCCGATCGCCGGAGCGAATGCAGCTTTAAATTCGGCGTTGCCCGTCGGAGCGAATTATGCGGTCAGTATATATCAAGCGGAAGTGCCACGGCCTTACACCGGGGACCTCAGGGACTCCCGCATCACCGTCACCAACAATGGTGCCGATTGGGTGATTAATTTCCCTCCTGCCAGTGCCTTACTCAACCCAAATAATCCTCTGATTCGAGCGGGTGAGCGATTCAAAGTTCAGTTCGATCATCGTGGTCCTTTTCATGAAGCGATGCGTCTCGCCACACCAACAACCCCCGGAGCTGCAGAATACATTTTGTTATTGGATACGGTTGGGACTGGCGGTCAAATCCCCAAAGCTGCATTGAATGGAAGTGGAGTTCCCTATACCGTTCATCGCCGACCAGCACGGTCACTGAACCCGCCTTTACGGTTACCTCAGGGTGCTGTCATCGATCTCAGTGTTTCCGGCATCGGCCCGGGTGGATACGAATTTAA
>DEAW01000039.1 GCA_002348315.1 Planctomycetaceae bacterium UBA2972
GCGTCCATTCTTTGTGATCAATTACCTATTGGGCTATCACATTTACCACAACGCATGCATGCCCCGATAGACTCCACGGATGCTGACGCAACGGTAAGGCAAGAGCCTGTTGCTGGGCAAACGTTAAGAGAACTGGAAATGTGGGCGATCTCTCAGGCACTCGAGCGTCACGAGGGTAACAAACCTGAAGCGGCCAAAGAACTGGGGGTGTCACTCAAGACGCTTTACAACAAACTCAACAACCAATTAGATAAATCAGCGTAACGCCGACTACACTTGTCGAATGACACCAACGACAACACCCAGAACACTGGCACGCTTAACATAGATGGGATCCATCGCCGTATTAGCTGGCTGTAAACGAATCCGATTCTTTTCAGGATGCCAATACTTCAAGGTGGCTTCACCCTCATCGGTTTGCGCCACAACCATTTCACCATCCACAGCACTAGTCTGCTTCTTCACAACGACATAGTCACCATCAGAGATCTGGGCATCGATCATCGATTCGCCACTTACCTGAAGCACGAATTGCTCGGCCCCGTTAAAGAGTTCACTAAAATCAATGCGTTCACTCTGTTCAAAAGCCAAATGGGTCGGCCCGGCAGCAACCACTCCGGCTAACGGAAGGCCTCGCTGCTCTTCCAATGCTTCCTGGGTCAGCTCTATCGCTCTGGATTTATTCTTATCCCGTAGAATGAGCCCCTTCTTTTCCAGTGCTCGTAAATGCCCCATGACTCCGTTGGGCGATTTAATACCGAAGGCATCAGCGATTTCCCGCACCGTGGGTCCGTAACCTCGCTGCAAAATGTTTTCACTAATAAACTCGAAGATGGATAGCTGTCGTGCTGTGAGTGTGTCTGTGGGAGCCATATCCGGTTTCACTCCATAACCCTACTGGAAAGCAAACGTCCTTTTTTACTATCGGCATTATAGTGCACGCCTGTACACTTACAACAGGTGAATTGTACAAAACCATGTTGCTAATCCCACAAAAAAGCCGTGAGTAGCTTATTACCACTCACGGCGTAGAGGTTGAACCGACTTTGGGGTGAGAGATTAGTCTTCCACGCTAAATTCATGTACGGTGACATGGTGGTACTTTTCACCCGGTTTCAAAATCGTTGTGGGGAACGACTTGATATTGGGGGAATTTGGATAGTGTTGCGTTTCCAGGCAGAACAGCGTTTGGTAATCGTTGCCGCCACTGCTTTCGTCACCGGTGAGGAAGTTTCCGGAGTAAAACTGAAGGCCAATCTGATCGGTGTAGATCTTCATGACTCGTCCGGACTTCGTATCTTTGACCGTAGCCGCCAATGCTCTCTTACCATTCTGATTTCTCAGGGCATAGCAATGATCGTATCCATTGGGATCAAGATTATTCTCTTCAATACGTTCACCAATCTTATGGAACGTTCGGAAATCCAGCGGTGTCCCTGCAACATCGTTCAGTTTGCCGGTAGGAATGAGATCTTCGTCCACATCAAGCGACTTATCTGCTTCCACTTTCAAGAGGTGATCGTGAATCGTGCCACTGCCAACTCCGCCAAGATTCCAATAATTGTGATTGGTCAGATTCACAGGCGTTGCCTGATCGGTGGCTGCTGTTAGATCCACCACCAACTCGTTGTTGTTCGTGAGCAGATAGGTTGCTTTGATCGCCAGGTTACCCGGATAGCCTTCTTCTCCGTCTTCACTGAGGTAGCTGAATTCAACACCAGAAGCTCCGGACCGTTTTACTGGCGTACCAGTCCAAACGACTTTGTCATAGCCTTTTTCACCACCGTGTAAGTGATGATCTCCATTATTGGTTGCTAAAGTGTATTCCTTTTTGCCAATCGAGAATTTTCCATTCGCAATGCGGTTACAGAACCGTCCCACCGTGGAGCCAAAATAGGGATGACCCGCAATGTAGCTATCGAGGTTATCAAAGCCGGCATTAATATTGGCAAAGTCACCATTTTTATCGGGCGTTTCTACAGAGACGACAATCGCTCCGTAATTTGTCATTTTGACTGTCAGCCCATTCTTATTGGTAAAGGTGTAGAGACTAATCTTCTGTCCATCGGGGGTTTTACCCCAGGCTTCGACTTGAACTCCGGTTTTATCTGCCGCCTGCAGGACGCTGGTCAATGTCAGGCACAGGAAGGCTATAAGACCAATCCATTGTGAATTCCGACGCATTAAAATACTCCTCGAATCTATATCTATTAAGATCTATTAGGTTCAGAGTGACAGCTACCAACCGTCACTCCGGGAATGCTTCTAGTGAGACCTCTATTATCGGTAGCATTGGGCGCGGAATCAATCCTCTGCATCGTACACCGTAGCGGGAATCACCAACTGGGTTGCCGTTAATAGAAAGCGAGAAAGAGATGAAGATGAATTACAGTAAGCTCTCGAGCAGTAATCGCATTTTTCTCATCTCAGCTGAATGTTCGATACCAGGCATTTCGACGACATCGACACAGAGTGCCCGTCGATAGTCTTCAGCGGCCAACTGAGCGATGACTTTTCCGTAGTCGACTTCACCCTGTCCAACCTTCACCTGGAAATCCGAGGCATTCGTATCTCGAAGATAGACGTGACCCACATAAGGCTGGACTTTATCGGTATCCTTACCAGCATCCGGTCCGCAAATGTAGATACTCGGATCAAACGCTAGCCCCAGATTATCGACATAATCACAAAGCAATTTAATGGTATCCGGGTCAGATGCCTGTCGTCCGCTTTGGTTACGAATACAGACTTTCGCTCCGTAATCATCCGCAATGGTCACTAAACGGCGCAGGTGTTCCACTTCTTCATTGAATGGCGTCCCCAACTCTGCTGACGGGACATTGAGCGTCACAACTTTACAGATCCGTGCCAACTCGCAGATTTCTTCAAATTGCTTATAGTGCTCATCACCTGTGGCACCAATTCCAACATCGAAGCTGGTGAGTTCCAATCGATGGGATTTTCTAACGATCGCATGAGCTTCATTACGATCTCGACATACATCTGCCGGTGTAATGTGACCGCTGTCATCGGTAATGGCGATTTCAACAGCCGTGTATTCTAAATCTGCAATACGTTGCAAAGCATCATTCAAAGAGAAATCCGGGAAACTTGTAGTAGTCGCAGCAACGATCAAAACGGCACTCCTTCTCCGTAGGCACGTCCACCCAGGGAGTTGTTCAAATTCGATTAATAATCGCTAATAGGATACGAATTGGAGCCGGTTGAAGACAACACCGAAGGGGACAGTTCAACAAACTTTAGGCCGGTTTTCCCCTGTTTTAACCGAGGGCATTGAGAATGCTTCTTCCACGCTACGAATCGTCGCTGTTGGCCGAGAGCACGCGTTGGATCACCTCAGGCATCCGATACTGAAAATAAAACCTACGCAATATCGGGAGCACTTGTTGAGGTGGCTGGCGATCTAAATAGTTGCGATGTTCATTGGACAACTCCGAGCGATAGAATTCCAGTAATTCGTCATCCGTCACAGCTTGCATACTCTGAGCAACAAAGGAGTAATATCCCCACCGCAAAACCAATCGTAATCGTTGTTGGTCACTTTCAGCAGACGCGTAAAGTACTTCGGCGGTCTCGGACATCGACCCAATCAAATCGGTTACGTCCATATCCCAGTTTTGAAACCATTCTTGCCACAACGAATCACCATGCTTCCGTAGTAAAGCAAAAACAATGATCGTTGCTCGTTGTTTATCTTCGGTGGTTGCAGCAATTAAAGCCTGCGTCCTGCCGTCTTCGATCATTTTACCGAGTTCATCTATTTTTTGAGTCTGAGCGACCAGCCATCTGTCATACCACTGCGCAACCGCTGTGAGATCCGTACCACTGAGGTTGGTATCCAGCAGTTCCTTAAATCGCTGCTCACGTTCGGCTTTGACAAGATGCACCACCTCCTGCAAACGCTCTTCAACAGGCAAGGCCTGAATACGTTGTCTTTCTTCCGAATCTAATGATAGTAACCATTGTGTATAAGATCTCATGATAGCTCTGAGCTTGTCCGTACGCCCGGACGCATTAAGCTGCTGATTGAAATCCCGATACTGTTGCCTTTGCAGTTCGGTCAGTTGATCGAACCTGACTTTCTTCTGTTGTAATTCGTTGCGTTGTTCGGGCGCAAGCTGTTCAAGTTGTTCTACCGTGCGTGGAAGATTCTGCTGCCCTAACGAGACAGGCAAGCCGAGAAATGCCAGGCAGGAGCTCAGCAAAATCAGTGCATTCCATCTACTCTTCATCACTTGCCCCTTCTTTATCAAAAACACCGGATTGTTCGAGTTTTTCTAGAAACTCAAACTCTTCAGTGAGGCGATATTGATCGAATTCCGAAATCACTTCGATATCCCTCAGGATTTCGCGGTGTCCCTGGCCAAAGTACCAATCACCTAACCACCACCCCAAACCGGTGGCCAGTAAGGTAATTACCAGACGCCAAAGGATCGTTTTTCCTTTACCGGGCTTGATCCACTGTTTTGTTTCCGCCAATTGCTGACGTGCGTTAAGCGTTACAAATTCAACGGTGCTGCGAGTGAATGCTTCATCGCGGTTAGCTAGTGGAAGTTCATCAAGCAAATCCCAGGCTTGCTGTAACTGTTGCAGGCGAAGCCGGAATTCAGGATCATCAGAAAGTCGACGTTCAACGTCACGACTGGACTGATCATCTAATTCGCCATCTAAATAAGCCACTAGTTGCTGGCTGTCCTGATCACTCACTTCCGAATTCAACAATTCATTCGACGGTCGCTCTTTATCCTGCGAAGACATTACGATTCACCTCCTTCCTCATCCTCAGTACTGTTGAGCGTCTCACCCACCGATTCCGGGAGGATTCCTTCCTGAATATAAGGGGCTAGAATATCCTTCAAATTCACTCGGGCCCGCGACAACAGACTTTTAATGGCCGAAACACTGAGTTCCATGGACTGAGCAATTTCTTCATAACTCATGCCCTCGAATTTCGATAATAGCAACGCCATCCGCTGTCGATCGTTAAGAGACCCCATCGCCGCTCTAACTATTTCAGCCCGTTCGATCTGATCGATTTGTCGAGTCGGCATAAGCCCACTGGCTTCCTTCACCATATGCGTCAGTGGCTGAGCGGATAATTCGCCATGCGATTGTGCCACGAGATTGACCTCTTTTCGTCTGGCGAGGCTGCGACGTGCATTACTGGCAACATTATGTGCAATCCTGTAAAGCCAGGTGGAAAACCTGGAGCCAGCCGTGTAACGCTTACGCGCGCGATAGATTCGCAAGAAGACTTCCTGTGCTAAATCCTCTGCCATACTACGCCGACCCACCATGTTTTCGAATATCGAGACCAATCGGGCCTGATATCTGGAAACCAGTTCTTCAAACGCCGCAGCGTTGTCATCGCGCACCTGAAGCATCAACCGGACATCCGGATCCAATTCAGCGTAATCGATGGTGGAGGCTTCGGGTTTATTCAAATTCGTTGACCGGATCTTAACTTGATGAGTCCGGAATTCAGTTTAATTGAACACCGAAGGCAAAACAAAACGATGCATTACCTCTGATCTTGAATTAAACCACATGAGTGGCTAGTTGTTTCGTTGCTGTTTCTTTTCATCGATATATTTCTTTCTCAACAACGAATATTCTTCTTTCGACGGTAGAGTGTCCTGGGAATTCCCCGTTGGCTGAGCCTGATCAAAGAGGCGTTGCAAAAATTGGCGGCACCAACCACAGCCTGTACCTGCGCCAAAACACTCACTAATCTGAGACGCCCGCCGCGGTTTTTCCACCCGGATATAATTGGTTACTTTGCGTTTCGAGATATGAAAGCACAAGCATAATTCGTCATCAGGTTGCATGACTCTATCCTTCGGCTCCTAAGGCAATTACCAAACCGATATCACACGCCAGCAAATACTCTTTCAGATCCAGTGTTTCAGTGACCATATGAGCGTTGAGTTGACCACATCCCATCGAAACGGTTGGTACTCCGTGCTTAGTAATCCAATTCGCATCAAGTCCACCATTGGCGAGC
>DEAW01000168.1 GCA_002348315.1 Planctomycetaceae bacterium UBA2972
ACTGGCAGGACGCTGGGCATGGCTCTCACCCATGCAAACGCTCGAAAACCTGCAATCCTGGGTATTTGGTATCGATAAACAGGTCGGTGACCTCAATGTCTCTTTCTTTATGGTGGGACTCGTTTGTCTGGCCTGTCTGGTTCTTCTACGGCTACGTATCGTCTCGCCTATTAAAGTTTAGCTAAGGGAATCAACGATGTTACAAATTGAACACCTTACTAAACTCTATGGCATCGTCATCGGGGTGAACGACATGACGGTCGATTTGCCGAGTGGTGCATACGGGCTGCTTGGGCCAAATGGCTCGGGCAAAACAACACTGCTGAACATCATCACAGGCCAACTCAAGCCTACCGTGGGAAATGTTCATGTGCTGGGTGAGCACCCATGGAAAAATGAAACGCTCATGCGACGCTTTGGTTTTTGCAGCGCTCTGGACATCCTGCAAACAAAAACAACAGGGCTTGAATGGGTCACACTCTACACCGAAATGCTGGGTTATCAACATAAAGTGGCCGTTGATATGGCACATCAAGCGCTCGACCGCGTAGGGCTATCGGCAAGTGATCGAGTGCGTGGTATTGATCAGTATTCCCGGGGTATGAAACAGCGATGCAAAGTGGCTCAGGCAATCGCACATGAACCTGAATTACTGTTACTGGATGAACCCTTTTCGGGACTCGATCCGATCGCTCGTTTTGAGCTGACGAACATGCTGACCGGCTGGGTGGAAGAAGGACGGGGGTTGCTGATTTCGAGTCACATTCTGCACGAGGTGGAGTCGATCTGTGAGAGTTTCCTGTTGATGATGACCGGACGTCTTCTTGCTTCCGGAACCATCAATGAAATCTACGATCTGATGACCAATGTGCCCAAAAATGTCTGGATTCGAACTCCCCATGCGCCTCAACTGGCAGTCGCACTGCAACCACTGGAATTCGTCTCGGCCGTGGGATTCCATGATGACCACGAGGGCATCGATGTCACCACACTTGATGCTAATTCGTTCTATCTGCAACTACCAAAGATTCTTGCCGAGCAGGGTTTGGAAGTCATCGAGATGCAAAGTGAAGACGACTCGTTGGATTCTGTTTTTGAGAAACTGATGCAGTTGCATCGAGGCGAACTATAGAAAGGAGAATCGATCATGTTACAAAGCAGTCTGGCGGTTTTCCGTTATGAACTCAAAAAATCCTTTGGCATCGGGCCCACGATATTCTGGCTTTGTGTCATCGTCTTTCCCACGATCCTGCAAATACTAATTGATCATACCGGTTCCACTGTTCCGGAAGAGTTTTCCGGAGTGCTACTCGTTGGCATGATTCCCGGAGCTGTCTGTCTGATGACCATCCTTAGTAGCATGGCTCCCTATCTCAACACCGAACTGGAAGGAAATACATGGCCGTATGTCGCGACTCGACCTCATGGACGGACAGCCATGATGCTCGGTAAATATTTTGTCTCGATCACCAGATCCATCATTGCCGGATTCCTGGCACTCGTCATCATCTTCCCGGCAACGAGTCTTAATAAGCTAAATCGGGATATACCGCCACCCATTTCGATTAGCGAAAACACCACCGGCACGGTCAATGCGAGCCAAGAGCCCGACGGCACTGCCGAAGTCAAGGCAATCGTCGTAGACAGAGACGAACCTTATCCACTTTGGGTTTCCCTTTCTATATTGGTCGTCCTCTCGAGCGTCTGCTACAGTTCTCTCTTCTGCCTACTCGGAACGATCATGCATAAGAAACCGATGATTCTGGCAATTATCTATACGTTGCTGGTCGAAGGAGTCATCTCCATGTTGCCCGCTGTCGTCAACGCCTTCACGATCAACTTCTACCTCCGCAGCATGTTTCTGCGGTTCATGGGCTGGAATCTCACCGACCTGCCTAATGAACTGAGTTTTATCAATGACCCAAACATGTTCAGTCAAGCAACCTCTTTCTGGGACTTTGTAAGCCTACTAGTCTTATGCACGGGCTTTATGCTGATTGCCAATGCTTTGCTCCGCAATCGTGAATACCACGTTGGTGAAACACTCTAACCAGCGATAAAAAGTTTGTACTAAGAAACCAGTGCTAAGACTCGAGTTCTTCCTGAGCCATACGGCGTGCTCGCATAAAGGTTATGATGGCTGCCAGATTAAGCACGACCAGAATCCCTCCGACCAACCAGGAGACAACCGTATAGTTGTCATCAATTGCGTGAAACAACCAGGCACCAAAAGGCAGATGCAACGCACAGAGTATGGCGAAGACGATGATGTAACGCCGCTCAGCTAATGACTCTTCCCGAAACATTGAATTGAGTTTCTCAACAGCACTCTCGTCTGTTTCGGTCGGCACAGGCCCTTTTTGTAAACTGGCTCGCGTTTTCACTGAAACCGTCAATTCACGATTACACGACGGACACTTTCCGGGGATTCTAAAGACTGGAGAATTACAGTAGGGACAGACATTGCGAACTTCTTCCTCTTTTACCGCTTCAAACAGACCGCCGACAGCAGAAGCCTTTACCCATTTGGCATCGTCCTTGCGGAGCATCGTTTCCGATGTAATCGCACCGTTGCTGACGAGCGTCTTGAGCTCGGAATTAGAGATCGGCCCTGCCTCGGCGCCTTTTTCAGTTTGATAAAACCAGTCTGCCATGAATCTGAATTGTCATTCCTGTCTGTTGGAAACTTCCTGCATGCAATCGTAACTGAAATGAATAAGCAATCAACTACGGCAGTTCAATCGTCTGCTGAAACTCAGGAACCTCAACCGTAAGCTGGTGTTCCATTGAAATCCTATCGGATAATTCCTGAGCCGCATCTTCATCCCCATGGCATAAAAACACTTTTTTTGGTTTGTCTTTGAAATTCCCCACCCAATCCATCAACCCCTGTTGATCTGTGTGGCCGGAGAACCCTGATAACTGGACAATTTCCGCATTCACCTGATACTCGCGCCCATGAATCCTGACCGGGTTCGTCCCACTCGAAATGACTCGGCCCAGGGTCCCGTGTGCTTGATACCCAACAAAAACAATCGAACTGTTTGGATCCGAAATATTGCTGCGTAGATGATATTTAATGCGCCCGGCATTACACATGCCTGAGGTCGACATAATGATACAAGGTTCGTTACATTCGTTGATCATTTTGGATTGCTGCCGGGATCTGCAAAGTTGCATCCCCGGAAAATCCAGAATTGACTTCCCTTCAATCACCATATCCCAGGCATCCTGATCGAAGCAATCTTTGTGTTGTTGAAACACTTGTGTCACATCCACAGCCATCGGGCTATCCAGGAACACTGGTACAGCTGGCATCCGGCCATATTGATTGAGCCGACTAAGGTGATAGATCAACTCCTGACTACGCTCAACTGCAAACGTCGGAATGACAACATTTCCACCACGCGCGATGGTTCGATTGACGACATCGGCCAACTGATCCTCGCAATCACCATAATCTTTGTGGTTACGATCACCGTAGGTGGACTCCATCACCACGTAATCCGCTTCTTCAAACATGGTTGGATCGCGAATGATCGGCTTGTCCCACTGACCAATGTCTCCCGAAAAAATCACTTTCTGATTTTCACCATTCTCGAGCACATCGATTTCCAGCATCGATGACCCCAGAATATGGCCAGCGTCTTTAAAGCTGACCGTGAAGACTCCGTCGCACAGAGATTGAGGTTGGTTGTAAGCTACCGGTTGAATTAAGGGGAGTGTTTTTTCCACATCCTCTTCGGTATACAACGGGACGACTGGATGAGGGGAAGTACGTCCTTCTCGTTTATGTCGCTTCTTCTTTTGCTTGGCATCCTCTGCCTGAATCTTGGCTGAATCTCGTAACATGATATCGGCCAAGGCCGCCGTGGGCCGAGTCATGACCAACGGAGCGTTCAATCCTTCTGCCACACGTCGCGGTAATAAGCCAATGTGATCAATATGAGCATGAGTCAGCACCATCGCATTGATCGAGCTGGCTTCAATCGGCAACGGTTCCCAGTTGCGGTATTGAAACGGGCGTTCCTGATAAAGTCCGCAATCGATCAGTAAGCGTTGTCCGGCAGCTTCCAAACAATAGCATGATCCGGTGACCTGGCGGTTAGCACCAAGGAAGTGGATTTTCATTTCGAGCAGTCTCCGTCAAAGTAGAGTGCACCCGGACCGTTAAGCATTCCACTCTATTATTAGTTATTTCGCCACCTATTCTCAAATTTCGTTCGGATACGATGAATCACCTTCTGGATACTACGACGATGCATGCCCATCTCAGAAGATATTTCATTAAGCGAATATCCCTGTAATTTGAGCCGTAGCACTTCAGCTTCGGAGCCTTGTAACTCGGTCAGCATGATCTCCACAAATTCCAAATCATCCATTCGCGTCATTTCTGTTTCATCTAAAAAGACTGAGTTGGATTGATGACAATCGAGGATTTCGTGAGCATCCAATCGATTTTCCCGACGCATGTTTCGCTTCTCAACATCGAGATAATCCCGGTGCAGCTGCCTTAATTTATTAATCAATACCCCCCGAATGAATGCCCGGATCCGATCTCGCTTCCAGCCGCGAAGCCGTTGCTGATGATTGGTTAAAACCGATTTCCAGGCCATCTGAACCAAATCCAGTGAATCAAACTGTCTGGCTAACACTTCATTCGTGGAAACACGCGCCAAACCCGCTAAATCTCTGGTTAACCACTGACAGATCGAATCAGTAAACTCTAATCGTGACGGCTGTGACACTTGCTTGCTCCTTCATTTTCATCTCTTCCTGTACTCCTAATAAAGAGATATCAATTTTCCTTAATTGTGATAATAAATTGGTTGATTTTTTTCATGTCACAACATGCCAACAGGGGGTAAGGTTTAATTGTGAAACACCGGTTTTCTGAGTATATTAATAGGTTGAAAACATCTCTGTTTTTTAACCGTATATCAATAATAAGAGCGTTTTTACTGTGTCTAAACGATACTTACTTGCCGCTTCAGCTTTACTGACTTTGTGTACTTTTAGCATTTCAGTGACAGCCGATGACGAAGCAGCTCCTGCCGGTTCTGGTGTGAGCTATTACAAAGATATCCGTCCCATCTTTCAAAGCCATTGTCAGGGATGTCACCAGCCTGCCAAACAAGGTGGTCAATACATCATGACGGACTTCTCTCAGTTGCTTCGAGGTGGGGAATCTCAAGAAGCTGCGATTGTCCCTGGCAAGCCGGACGAAAGTTTTCTGATCAGCTTAATCACTCCTGTCGATGGAGAGGCTGAGATGCCCAAAGGCACCAAACCACTTTCCTCGGTAGAAATCGATTTAGTGCGTCAATGGATTGAAGAAGGAGCGGAAAACGATGCACCGGCTTCAACACAGCCAAAATTCAGTGCCGAGAATCCACCAATCTACAATGCCGCACCGGTGATTACATCTGTTGACTTCTCACCCGATGGAAAATATCTCGCTGTTTCCGGATACCACGAAGTGCTTATTCACCACGCCGACGGCAGTGGACTGGCAGCTCGACTGGTCGGGTTATCCGAACGCATCGAAACCGCTCGGTTCTCACCGGACTCTTCCAAAATTGCGGTCACTGGCGGTTCCCCCGGACGCATGGGGGAATTACAGGTTTGGCAAGTGGAGGGTAGTAAGCTGCTGTTTGCCAAGACGATTGGCTACGACACGCTTTACGGAGCGAATTGGTCTCCGGATGGTTCCTTGATTTCCTATGGCTGCCCGGACAACACATCGCACGCATTAAAAGTCGAAGACGGTCAGGAAGTACTCTTTAACGGAGCCCATGACGGTTGGGTGCTGGATACGGTCTTTTCAGTAAACGGTGATCATCTTGTCACAGTAAGTCGCGACCGCAGTATGAAGCTGATCAACGTACCAACACAACGATTCATAGATAACGTCACTAGTATTACACCAGGTGCACTTAAGGGGGGACTCAACAGTGTGGATCGCCATCCTTCTAAAGACGAATTGCTGTGCGGTGGTGCGGACGGAGTCCCCAAGGTCTACAAAATGTTCCGCGACAAAGCTCGTAGGATCGGCGACGACTTTAATCTGATTCGTGCTTACCCGGCATTACAGGGACGCATCTTCAGCACTCAGTTCAGCAAGGATGGAACTAAGGTAGTCTCCGGCAGTAGTTTCAATGGAGCAGGTCAGGTCAAAATAGCAAATTACGAAGATGGAAAAGAGATTTCCTCCGTAGATCTCGATGGAGGAATCTTCTCAGTCGCATTTCACCCGGACGGTAACACGGTAGCCGCGGCTGGATTTGGAGGCGAAGTCCATCTGATTGAAGTCGCTACAGGCAACATTATCAAATCGTTTGTTCCGGTTGCGATTGAAGCTGCCGTAGCTGGTGCCGCCGAAGAATAATCCAAGCCCCAATCCCACAATACAACCATCCCTTTCGCAGGACGTCTTAAGGACTACTCAACATCATGAAGAAGCTAAGTCTTTCTTTACCATTACTTTTTCTTTTCAGCGGCCTCCTTCATGCCGCAGAAGAATCCGACGTGGAAACTCTGCCAGAAGGTCTTACGATCCAGTCGGTGGAAGTTTTGCCTAAGTCGATTGAATTGACCAGCAGCCAGGATTACCGTCAGGTTTTGATTTTGGGACACCTCGAAAGCGGTCAGATCGCGGATCTCACTCGCATGGCCACCGTGGAAGGAAATCCCCAATTCGTGGAAGTCACAAATGATGGCGTGATCAGCCCTGTCACAACCGGTTCTGAAAAGATCCGTTTCCGATACGCTGACAATACCGTAGAGTTGGAGGTGGCAGTCTCGTCGATGGCTACTCCCCAATCAGACTTCGTTCAGGATGTACAACCTCTGCTATCCAAAATGAGTTGTAACGCCGGTACCTGTCACGGAGCCAAAGATGGAAAAGGAGCGTTTAAGCTTTCACTGCGGGGCTACGATGAACTCTACGACCACCGGGCACTGACCGACGATATTGGAGCTCGGCGATTTAATCGCGCAGCCCCGGACCAAAGCCTGATGTTACTAAAAGCAACGGGGTCGATTCCCCACGTAGGAGGCGTGCGTACCGAATTTGACTCTCGATACTACAAAGCCATCCGGTCGTGGATCACTGGTGGAGCGAAACTCGATCAGGATGTCTCACGAGTAACCTCGATCGAAGTCTTTCCAAAGAATCCCATCATTCCTCGCGCTGGCATGAAACAACAGATGACTGTCATCGCTACGTTCGACGATGGCTCGACCCGGGACGTTTCGCGGGAAGCCTTCATTGAAAGTGGTAACATCGAAGTCATCGAAGCCGATCCCAACGGCCTGCTGACTGTCCTGCGTCGAGGCGAAGGCCCGGTCCTGATTCGCTATGAAGGAAATTATGCCGCGACCACGCTAACCGTCATGGGTGACCGGACGGGTTTTGCCTGGCAGGAACCGGAACACTACAACTACATTGACAAGCACGTCTACGACAAACTGCAACGTGTTAAAGTGCTGCCCAGTGACATCTGTACGGACGAAGAATTTGTACGTCGGGTCTACATCGACGTTACCGGACTTCCTCCAACTGCCGATCAGGTCCGCAGCTTCCTGGGCGACATGCGTCCCTCAAAAGACAAACGCGATGCCTTAATCGATGAGCTGGTGGGTAGCCAGCAATACGTGGAACACTGGACAAACAAATGGGCCGACCTGCTACAGGTGAATCGTAAATTCCTTGGTGAACAAGGAGCGATCTCGTTGCGAAACTGGATTAAACAGGCGATTGCCGCGAACCGGCCTTATGACCAGTTCGCTCAGGAAGTCCTGACAGCAACCGGTTCCACCATCGAAAACCCGCCGGCTTCTTACTACAAAGTAATTCGCGATCCGGCCACACTCATGGAAAATACCACGCACTTGTTCCTGGCCGTTCGCTTTAACTGCAACAAGTGTCACGACCATCCTTTTGAACGCTGGACGCAGGATCAGTACTACAATCTGGCAGCCTATTTCGCTCAAATTGGCCGTAAAGAAGATCCTTCCTTCCAGGGACAACGTATCGGCGGCTCGGCTGTCGAAGGTGCAACTCCACTGGTCGAAGTTGTCTTCAACCGTGGAACTGGTGAAATCAACCATGCGATGACCGGTCAGGTTTCACCTCCATCTTTTCCATACGAACATCAGGACGTACTCGAGCCAACCGCACCTCGTCTGGAGCAACTGGCACAATGGATGACCTCTTCGGAAAATCAATATTTCGCATCCAGCTACGTCAACCGCCTGTGGGGTTATATGTTTGGCAGTGGAATCATCGAGCCGATTGACGACATTCGTGCCGGGAATCCACCTACCAATCCGGAATTGCTTGAAGCGATGAAGGTGGATTTTATCGAGAGTGGATTTAATGTTCAGCACATTCTTAAGACCATTTTGAAGTCACGAACATATCAACATTCGGTAACCACCAATGAATGGAATGAAGACGATCAAATCAATTACTCGCATGCAATCGCCAGACGACTGCCGGCGGAAGTGCTGTTTGATTCCATTCATGTTGCCTGCGGGTCGGTTCCAGCGATCGCCGGCGTCCCCCGCGGATTCCGTGCTGCGGAATTACCCGACGTGGGTGTGGCCGTTCCGTTTCTCGATGACTTCGGGAGACCTGTACGTGAGAGCGCTTGCGAATGTGAACGCTCAAGCAGCATGGTGCTCGGCCCCATTATGAAACTCGTCAATGGACCCACCGTGGCCAATGCGATTGGTGATGGTTCCAATGACATTGTAAAACTCGAAGCTGAAATCAAAGATGACGACCTGCTAATCGAAGAAGTATTTCTACGATTCCTTTCACGTTACCCAACCGAAGAAGAAATCAAGATTGGAAAAATCGCATTACTGGAGGCCGGATCCGACTACCTCGACCTGAAAGCGGAGCTGGACGAACTCGAGAAACTCATCCCGGCTCGACAAACCGCCTGGGAAGAAAGCCTGCAACGAGTCAATCGCTGGTACCCTGTCGAAGTCGTCTCTGCCGAAACAGACAAAGAAGCCAAACTTGAGTTACAGGAAGACGGCTCTCTACTGGCTACCGGAAAAAATGAAAAAGTAACTTACACCGTCAAGTTAAAAACTGAATTGGAAAAGATTACGGCGTTACGACTGGAAGCACTCGCCGATGACCGACTGCCAAATAAAGGTCCCGGAAGAACAGAAAATAACGGTAACTTCGTTGTTAGTGAATTCACCGCCACGATTCAAAACAACGCCGGTGAAGGGGAGCCTCAGCAGGTAAAACTAGCTAGTCCAACGTCAACCTTTGACCAGGCTGGATATTCCGTCGGCATGGCAATCGATGGAAATCCAAACACAGGATGGGCCATCGCCGGACAACAGGGAAAATCCCACACCGCTATCTTCCAAACCGATGGAGATGTTGGCTTCGCTGGCGGAGGGTTGCTAACCGTGAAGATTCTCCAGAACTTTACAGACAACCTTCATCAGCTTGGTAAATTCCGAGTCTCTGTTTCGGATTCCATTCGACCAGTCACTCTGAATAACCTTCCCGAAGATCTCGCGGCATTACTCAAAATCCCTGCCGATCAACGCAATGATGAGCAAAAAGCTCAGTTGCGAGCTAAGTATATTGAAACGGATCGCGAATACTCACAACTTGCAGCCATCGTTGCAGCAGCTAAGCCGCAATACGATAACAAACGACTTACCGGATTACAGGATCTGGCCTGGGCATTGATCAATAACCCTGCCTTCCTGTTCAACCGCTAAGACCTTGTTCATATATCAGTAAAACTTTAGAGTCAAAGCTTTATGGCATTTGTTGAAACCGATCAACTGTCAAAGAGCTTTGGCTCTTTCTCCGCGCTGGCCAATTGCTCGCTTCAGATAGAACAGGGTACCATTTTTGGATTGCTTGGTCCCAACGGAGCTGGCAAGAGTACGCTCATACGCCTCTTAATGGGTTTTATGAAACCCAGTGGCGGTCATGCCAAAATCGCCGGATTCGATTGTCACCAACAGTCTTTAAAGGTTCGTCAAAACACTTCGTACCTGCCGGGAGATGCCCGCCTGGATCGTCAGTATCGCGGCAAACAGATTCTGAAATTATTTACCAACCTCCGTTCTGATGGCTCGCTGTCACAGGCTTTGGAAATCGCCGAATTTCTAGAGCTGGATATTTCTCGCAAGGTCGGTTCGATGTCGACAGGCATGCGGCAAAAACTGGCCGTGACCATCGCACTGGCCAATGATGCTCCGTTAATTATCCTTGACGAGCCGACCTCCAATCTGGACCCCACAGTGCGTCAGCAAATCCTCGGACTACTACGGCAAAAAAGGGATGAGGGAAAAACGATTCTGTTATCATCTCACATTCTTGATGAAGTCGAGTCGATTAGCGACACGGTCGGTTTTCTAAAACACGGGAAACTTGTAACGACTGCTGATTTAGCATCACTTCGCAACAACCATCGACTTACAGGAACACTTGACCAGTCGCTTACGGAAATACCTGAACAATTGAAGGAACGCATTCATCTGGTATGTCAGGCCGGCTCAACCATCACGCTTGAAGTCCGTGGCGACATCCTGGAGGGGTTAACCTGGTTACAGTCCAGTGGGATCCGTGATATCTCCCTGGAGCCAGCTAGACTCCGAAGCTTGTATGAAGAGATTCATCCTGAGCGTAAGGAGCTGGAGTCATGAAAGCATTGATTCATCGCTACATACTTCAGTCGCGTACCGTCCTGATCTCCTGTGGCCTGGCCATCTTCGCTTTTATGTCCCTGCGTGTATGGAGTATTACCTTATTAGGCAGCGAGGAATTCAGAGAGATCATCGAGCATTTTAAGGACTTTGAGAAATTTTCACCCGTACCATTCACTCAGTTGATTACCTATACAGGTCGAGTTGCCCGGACGTTTAATGAACCCATTGTTTTGTTTATCATCTTAATCTGGACAATTTCCCGAGGCTCGGATGCTGTCGCCGGCCAGATTAATCGAGGCACCATAGAAATGGTGTTAGGCAATCCAGTTTCACGGGCAAAAGTATACTGGTCTCAGTTTCTGGTCACAACGACGGGCACGCTCCTGCTTTCCACCCTCGCCTGGCTCGGGATGGTCTTTAGTGTCTATCAAAATAACGTCGAGGAAGTGGTCAAACCACCTTCAATCTCCGTTCCTTACTTACCGATTGAAATCCCACTCTCGACGGCAGAACCTGAAATCATTCAGAAGCCGATGTCAGAATTTGTTAATGTCTGGGACTTCATTCCGGCACTGACCATCATCTTTGCGATGGGATTGTTTGTAGCCGGATTTGCCACAATGGTATCCAGCTTTGATAGAGTTCGCTGGCGTGCGGTTGGTATCGCCGTTGGATTTGTCATTGCACAGCAAACGATGCGAATTCTGGCTATCTCGAAACCTGAGTTCAATTACCTGTTGAATTATACTTTCTTCAATCCTTTCGACCCGGAAGGACTCGTCAATGTCCTGACAGACGATCCTGACCAGTTCTGGCAGTTTTGGCAGTACGGCCTCCATGACTCGATACGCCTGAGTGCCGTTGGCTGCCACACTATACTGATTGGTCTGGGAATGCTGTGTTATGTTGTCGGTAGCTGGAGATTCTGCCGCCGGGATTTACCGGCACCTCTTTAGTTTGAAATCCTTTGTTAAATAGCGATGTTTTTCTCGGGTAGGAACATGTCCCGCAAAACCAATACAGAAGCACAACGAGATAAACCATGATTCGCTTTGGTAAGAAACCATCTGACGAGACAATCGAAGCTTACATCCGTCATTGCCGGGCCCTGGATTTCAACTATCCCTATGTAGGTCAAACTCGTGATCTCATTGAATCGGGAGACGCTCCTAAGGGATTTCGTTTAGATCGCTCAGCGCATTTATTGGGATATGGCGAGCAAATTTTCCAGGCAGCCGCCGCAGCTGTTGCACATTGGGAGATGTTCAATCACCCCATGGCAGACCTATGTTATCTCGACCCGACAATCGAAAGTGGAAATACGGTTGCTGTCCTGTTCGGTTCGCTGGGACTATGGACGGTCAATCCGGCTCGCATCATCTATGCACTTGACAATGAAAGAAATCAGGGGCGTTTTCTACAAGCAGGTTTTGCTTATGGTACGACGGAAGGGCATATCGCGATCGGCGAGGAACTATTTCATGTGGACTGGGATCAGGAAACAGATGAAGTGCATTTTCGTATAACGGTCTTTTCACGTCCCGGCTCTTTACTCGCCTGGATCGGCAAGCCCTACATGTTATATCAACAAGGTCGCTTCCGTCGATTAGCCGGCCGAGCTATGGAAAAAGCTGCCAATACGTAAGGTAAATACATTCAATTCCTTCTGACTAAATCCGGTCGCTAACAATATCCGACCAATTGCTAATAAAAACTGTTAATCGATCATTACAATAGCGGGTAAGGCTGGAGACATTTTTTGTATTCCAGACTCAATGATAGCGAGAAGACCCATGTGGCCTGAAAACGAACAGACTCAAAATCTGCTTAACCTCCGTAAAGAGGGTGATCACACTGCATGGAACGTACTTTTACAGCGACATCGCTCTGCCGTACAACGCCTGGTTCACATGAGGCTCGATAATCGAATCCGCCAGCGAGTGGGAGTCAGTGATGTGGTGCAGGATGTGATGATAGAAGCCAACCGACGTATCGATCGCTATTTGGAAAACCCCGGAATCGAATTTCATTTGTGGATCCGACAAATCGCCAAAGATCGGATCATCGATGCCCATCGAAGACACCGGGCAACGGCTAAACGCAGCGTCGACCGTGAACACCGACTCTATCAAGGCGGTGGAGTCAATCACAGTACGATGAATCTGGCTAACCAGCTTCGGGATGATGATCTCACACCGGCCGCACAGGCAACTCGCAAAGAAATGGCCGACCGCATGGAAGAAGCTTTATTGGAGCTCAATGATGTCGACCGCGACATCATTATCATGCGGCATTATGAGCAACTATCCAACGACGACGTTTCCAGAGCATTGGACTTAAAACCAGCGGCAGCCAGCATGCGTTATCTTCGGGCACTGCGAAAGCTACGAGGACAATTGCTACCGCAACTCGACTCACCTTCCACAGAAGATTAATCACGATTGTGAATCACTCTGAAGAATCACCCTCAGACATCTCATCCCAACACGAACAACAACTCGTGGCAGTACTGGATGATTTACAACAACAGATTAGTCAGGGAACACTTCCGGATGCCGAAGCCGTCTACCAAAAACATCCTCAATTTGCTGATGAGCTCAAAGCACTGCTACCGGTCATGTTAGTCGCAGACGTCGCCGGCAGCTATTTCCGGCTGGAGCATCTCGAAGCACCAGCACCTGAATGGATGCCAACTTTTTCACTGCCGGTCACGCTCGGTGGCTTTGAACTGGTAGAAGAACTCGGCCGTGGAGGCATGGGGGTGGTCTACCGAGCTACGCAACAGAGTCTCAACCGTGAAGTCGCTTTGAAAATGATCCTACCCGGACGGCTAGCAAGTCAGGAGCAGCGGGATCGTTTTCAACATGAAGCCGAAGCAGCGGCCAGACTCGACCACCCCGGTATTGTACCGGTCTATGAAGTTGGAGAGCTGGAAGACTGCCCTTATTTCTCAATGAAGTTGATTCAGGGAGAAACGATTACAACGCTCGTACAGCAGGAATTATTTGCCGTTAAAAAGGCCGCCAAAATCGTCACGGAAGTTGCCCGGGCGATTCACTACTCACACAATCAGGGCATTCTTCACCGGGATCTCAAGCCATCCAACATCCTCATTGACCAACAGGGACACCCTCATATCACCGACTTCGGGCTCGCAAAGCATTCGACACGAAATTCCGAACTAACTCAAACCGGTGCAATCCTGGGAACTCCATCTTATATGGCGCCTGAACAGGCAGCCGGCACAAGGGGCAATGTCGGAGTGCACTCGGATATCTATTCACTCGGCGCCATGCTGTACTACATGGTGACAGGCCGGCCTCCGTTTCAAGCCGCCTCGGCCATGGATACGATCATGATGGTTCTGGAGCAGGAACCGGTAGCTCCCCGCACGATTAATCCTGCCGTAGATCGCGACCTCGACATGATTATTATGAAATGTCTTCAAAAACCGGCAGACCTAAGATATTCCAGTGCCAGAGAATTAGCTGATGACCTCGATGCCTTTCTCACACATCAACCGATCCAGGCCAGTTCTGGTAGATTTGGACACGTCGTTGCTCGTTGGTTAGGTGAGACTCACCATGCCTCTGTGTTGCAGAATTGGGGAGTTCTTTGGATGTGGCACAGCCTCGTACTACTGCTGGCATGTGTCCTAACCAATATCATGTTTCTGGCCGACATTGAAAATCGTCTCTACTACTCAGGCATGTGGACGTTGGGGCTGGGGACGTGGGCGGCCGTTTTTTGGATGCTCCGTCAAAAACTTGGTCCCGTGCTGTTTGTGGAACGACAAATTGCCCATGCCTGGGCTGCCAGTATGATCGCGATTGGACTATTGTTCCCCATCGAGTACCTCATGGGATTAGAAGTTCTGGAAGCGGCTCCGGTTATTGGGTTAATTAGCGGAATGGTTTTCATGGTGAAAGCGGGAATTCTAACCGGTAAATTCTACTCACAATCGTTTGCTCTCTTTGCCACCTCCGTTGTCATGGCCATGGTTCCTAAATACAGCTTAATCATTTTCGGCGTGGTATCAGCTATTTGTTTCTTCGTACCGGGCTACCTCTATCACCAGCAAAAAACAGCGCGCTAGACTAGCATTATTCGAGCTCGCATCGCATGGTATTCCAGCCACCACTGCCGTAGAATACAGGTTTACTCCTACCCAAAAGTGTTACCCACTCTGTAGGCAAAAGTGTTCATTCAGTGCATTGGTTCCCGGAAGGGCTTCAGTGCATTCAAATACTAGTTTCCGATTTCCCCCGGGGAAATCACTCGTTGAGACCATTTACAGTCTCAGCACAGAAAGGACCATTTCCATGTTTAAACAAATGATCATGTCCTGCATGATGCTTGGCCTATTCAGCCTGGCAGTCATCGCACAGGACGAAGAAAAGCCGGCAGCAAAAGGGGACGTAGTGAAAGAAGGAAGTTACGCATTTGGTGTGAATTTCATGAATAACATGAAGTCTCAGGGGGTCGACCTTGATCTTCAGGCATTCTTTCAGGGCGTCAATGATTCTGCTTCTGACAAAGTGGAAAAGAGCGAGCAGGAATTGCAGGCTGCTTTCATAGCCTTCCAGCAGGCACTGCAACAAATGGCCGAGAAAAAAGCGGCCATGGCTGGTGAAGAGAACAAAAAGAAGGGCGAATCCTATCTTGCTGCCAATGCTAAAAAAGAAGGGGTGAAAACCACCAAGAGCGGGTTGCAGTACAAAGTAGTCAAAGCCGGAACGGGTAAAACTCCAACAGCTACTTCCAAAGTGACAACACACTACGAAGGCAAACTCATCGACGGTACGATTTTTGATAGTTCCTACAAACGTGGTGCTCCTGCCACCTTTGGTGTGAATCAGGTTATCGCCGGCTGGACAGAAGCTTTGCAACTTATGAAAGAGGGCGACCAGTGGGAGTTGTACATTCCATCCGACCTGGCATACGGAGCAAATCCTCGTCCGGGATCACCGATTGGCCCCAACGCCACTCTGATCTTCAAAATCGAACTGATCAAAGTAGACGACTAACAACCAACTTCAACAAGGACATATTTCAATGCGAAGTTTAACTATAAAAACCCTCGCACTCCTGGCTATGATCGTAGCCACCGGTGCGACTCAGGCAGCAGATCTGGGAGTGTCGATAGAATCTGCATTTCCAAATCTGCGAATTGCACGCCCCATTGTGATTACGCATGCCGGCGATGGAAGTAATCGGATCTTTGTCGCTTCACAACTCGGTTCCATTCATGTTTTTGAAAAGAATTCGGAAGTGGAAGAAGCTGCAGTCTTTTTCGATCACGAAGAACAAGTGACTTATAAAGACAAAGAAAACGAAGAGGGTCTGCTCGGGTTTGCCATGCACCCAAATTACAAAGAGAACGGTGAGTTCTTTCTGTTCTATACGACCAGCGATGCCGAACACACATCTGTCGTAAGCCGCTTTCGCGTCTCCAAGGATGATCCAAACAAAGCAGATCCGACCTACGAAGAAGAGTTAATTCGTATTCCACAGCCATTTTGGAATCACAATGGTGGAACACTGGCCTTCGGACCGGATGGTTATCTGTACATTGCTTTGGGAGACGGTGGTAAAGGTGGCGACCCGCTGAAAAACGGGCAAAACCTAAGCACACTCAATGGCAGTATCCTGCGACTCGATGTTGATAGCAAAGACGATGGAAAGAACTATGCCATTCCTGCTTCCAATCCCTTTGTTAAATCCAAAGGAGCCAAAGCAGAAATCTACGCCTACGGCTTCAGAAATGTCTGGAGACTTTCTTTTGATCGTGTCACCGGTACATTCTACGCGGCCGATGTGGGTCAAAAACTTTGGGAAGAAATCAATATCGTTAAGCGTGGTGGAAACTACGGATGGAATCTTCGTGAAGGAAATCATCCTTACGTCACAGAGAATGGCGAAAAAGGCTCGGGTCCCCGACCTGACCTGATCGACCCAATCTTTGAATACGATCACGAAACCGGTAAATCAATTACCGGAGGAGTGGTTTACCGCGGTTCAGCAGCTCCACAACTTAACGGTATGTATGTCTATGCCGATTACGTTTCAGGACGCATCTGGGCATTGGAACACGACTACAAGAGTGGCAAAGTGATAGCGAATCATGAGATTCCAAACAAATCCGCTGCCGGAGAAAAAATTCCGCTCATCACTTTTGGTGAAGATCAGGATGGTGAAGTCTACTTCTCCACTCAATTACGAGGTGGGGAGATCTTCAAGTTCAAGCAGAACTAAAAAGCAGCAACCAACTCTGCAACGCTCTTACACTTCGAATCGTGGTGTAAGAGCGTTTTTTTATGCCTGCAACTTTACCCTGCAACTTTACCCAGAACCGTTTGCTTGTCTTGCGAGCGGTTTCGCTATAATGCGTTAAACCAAACAAACCAGAAGCTATTGATTTGTCCGAAGTCGAGAAACAATCCGTGGCAGCAGCCGATCATCGCAAACTGGCCATCGAGTTGTTTAATCACACCTGGACCTTAATGGATCTGGAAAGTTGTACGGTGGAGCAAACAGATGAAATGCTTCATAGTGCCCATGCATCCACTTACCACTGGCTACAGGTTGGTGAACCCATCAATCAGGCAAGAGGGCCCTGGCGGATTTCCCGAGCGTACACGCTTACCAGACGTTTTGAACCTGTTCTGTATCATGTTCAGCAATGCCTGGACATTTGTAAGCAAATTGATGCCCGGGATTGGGATCGAGCATTTGCCTGGGAAGCACTCGCACGAGCTCACAGTATTAACGGGGATCGGATCCGTACTCTGGAAAACATTAAGCTCGCGCAAACAACGCCTATCGAAAAGAAAGAAGACCGTGAATTACTCGAAGCTGACCTCGCAACCATTATTATTCCTGATTAGTTTCGCTGTGGGGTTAATATGCTCCCAATCGATACGGGCGCAAACCTACTATGAAATTACTCCGGTAGCTGACCCGGAAGGATTTGCCGCTCCGTACGTCGGCGTGTCTAACGGTAGTCTGATCATTGCGGGGGGAGCGAATTTCCCGAACGAGCCACGATGGGAAACCGACAAGGTCTGGTACGATTCCATCTATATCCTAAAGTCACCGGAAGGACGCTGGAAAAAATCAAAGAGTAAACTACCTCGCCCACTAGCATACGGGCTTTCGTTCAATCTGGCCGAGGCTGACAAACTGCTTGCCGAAGATGTCCCTCATGGAGTTCTCTGTATTGGTGGAGGTGATAGCCAACAACATGTTTCCGACTGTTTTGTGCTTTCGCTAGATCGAGGCCGGGTAACGACAACTCCTCTACCGGCTCTACCGACACCATTAGCGAACGGAACAGGGGTTTACCATCAGGGCGTGGTATATGTGCTAGGTGGACTCGCTGCCCCAACCGCAAAGCGTCCAGCCGATGGCTTCTACAAGCTCGACCTGACACACGCAAAATCAACGCGTCAATGGGAGTCATTAACCACCTGGCCGGGCAATCCCCGCATGCTGGCCATTGCCGGGATCATTGAGAACTCACTCTTCCTCTTTTCCGGTACGGACTTAATCGAGGATGATGCAGGAACTGTAAACCGCAAATATCTGACCGATGGCTTTCGATTTGATTTAGCATCCGGCAAATGGAGTAAAACGGCAGCCTTACCTCGTCCGGCGGTCGCAGCTCCAACACCCGCCATCACTCAAGGTAATTCACTGTTGATCGTTTCAGGAGACCACGGTAAATATGCGGCACAGACGGACACGCTCAAAGATAACCATCCGGGATTTCCGGCCAGCGTACTGGCTTATAACGCGGCAGAGGACTCCTGGGGTGAAGCCAACCCTTTTCCTAAAGCGGTCGGCAACGATCCCGCCAACGATCCCCATGCAGGTCTCTGGCCACCGGTCGTAACCAATCTGACCCAATGGCATGGACATACGATTCTCGCATGTGGGGAAGTAAGACCTCGTGTTCGATCCCGCCGAGTCTTTATGATTAAACCCTAAGAGGCCGTTGAATCGGCAACCGGATCGGCAAAACGATCAATAATCGCACAGCCACAGGAATCGCTCCAAACATTGACACTCGTTCGGAACATATCCAGCACACGATCCACCGCCAGAATCAATCCCTGCATTTCCAACGGTAATCCGACTGCCTGTAGAACGATGACCATCATCACCAGGCCGGCATGAGGAATTCCGGCCGCTCCGATGCTGACCAGTAAAGCGGTTAAGGCTACGGTGATTTGAAGACTCAAAGACAATGGTTCGTCCATCGTATGTTGCGCAATAAACAGGACGGCCACTGCCTCATAGAGTGCTGTACCGTCCATATTGATCGTCGCACCCAGAGGGAGCACGAAGGAGCTGGTTTGATTTTTTACTCCCGCCCGCTTTTCCACACTGGCCATGGTCAACGGTAATGTACCGTTGCTTGATGCTGAACTAAATGCTGTTAATAATGCCGGACTCATCGCACGGGCAAATTCCAGCGGGTTACGCTTAGCAATCACCTTCACAATCAGTGGCAGAGTAACACAGGCATGGAACAGTAAGGCCAAAAGCACGGTCAACATGTACCAGGCTAATGGCTGAAAGACCTCCATCCCATTTAATGCTGTGGCGTTGAGCATCAGAAAGAACACACCTAATGGAGCTAACGCAATCACTGCCAGCGTGAGTTTCATCATGACTTGAAATCCGGCTTCCGCACCGTCACGTACAGTCTCCAGCGTTTTCCCTCCAACCAGTAAAGCACATAATGCAAACATCAATGTAAAACTGATAATCGACAGGTAGTCGCCGTCAGCTAATGCCTGGAACGGGTTGGTGGGTACCATTTTTTCCAGCTGAGAGAACAACATCACCGAAATCGGTTCCGCAGACTTCACAACGCTATCGGTTGCCACGGTCATGGCCATTTCCGATCGTTCACCGGGCTGGATCAGATTGACCAGCACTAACCCTGTTACTATCGCCAGAAAACTGGTGCACAAGTAATACGTCATGGTGCGGCCAAACATCTTCCCGATACGTTCGGCCTTTCCCAGGCCCAAGACGCCGGAAGTAAGCGAACACACAATCAGGGGAATGGCCACCATTTTTAGCATTCGCAAAAAGAGATCTCCCAAACGCTTTGTCCAGTCACTGATCCATCTGGCCCAGCTGCGTCCGTGCTCCTGGAATAAGCTATAAAGTTCCGGTTCGTCTGCACGAAAATCGCTGAGAGTCTTATGAGTTATCAAAGAGTAAGCCGGAGACGACCCAATAACAAAACTATTCTTCTTCTCAGTTTCGCCAAAACTAGAAATCAGGACCATGGAGTTCACGTCCTGCATTTCAACTTTATCAAACGATCCGGCCTGGTCTTTCTCCAATATGACACTATATTCCCGTCCATTGAGATTAAGCAAAACACCAATTAGTCCGCCGGCAAGCATACCGATTAAAATCTGCCAGTGGAGAGCAAATTTCTTGTTGGTAACATCATTCATAAAGACTTCACCCGATAAAAAAACCCGGTCACCTGGACCGGGTTTCTTTGAAACTAAATCATAGATTACTCGGTAATCATATCGTCAACACTTCCACCGGATGGAATCATCGGTAACACATGTTCCTGATATGGCACTTCGACGTCGAGTACATATGGTCCGTCGTACTCGATCATTTCAATAAGAGCTGCTTCCAGATCCTCTTTTCTGGAAACGGTTGCTGCGCCGCAACCGTATCCTTTGGCAATCTGCACAAAGTCGGGATATCTTTCAACAGCGTAGGCACTATTGCCTTTCCCTTTGGCCTCATCGTGGTCAACCGGCCCAAGATAGGTGTGAGCCCGACGACCTTCCATAAATCGGTCTTCCCATTGAACAACCATACCCAGGTGCTGATTATTAAGCAGTAATACTTTCACCGGCAAGTTTTCACACTTACAGGTTGCCAACTCCTGAATATTCATCTGAAAACTTCCATCTCCATCAATATCGATGACAAGTTTATCAGGATGAGCCGCCTGAACGCCCATGGCGGCCGGCAAGCCAAATCCCATAGTGCCCAATCCTGAACTGGATAACCATGTACGTGGCTTATTGAATTGGTAGAATTGAGCTGCCCACATTTGGTGCTGCCCAACACCAACGGTGATCACCGTATCACGCTCTTGAGTGATACGCGATAACTCAGCAATCGCATGCTGTTGTAAGATCCCGTCAAAAGAATGATCGTAACTGAATGGATTCTCTTGTTTCCACGCACGACATTGAGCTCGCCATTCGTCAATGTCGTCCTTGTGGTCGACTAACGGAATCAGACGCTGTAATGCGATTTTCACATCACTCACGATCGGAATATGAGCAGGTTTATTTTTGTTCAATTCGGACGGATCAATATCGATGTGGACGATCTTGGCGTTAGGAGCAAACTTCTCCAGTTTACCTGTCACTCGATCGTCAAAGCGAACTCCCAAACCAATCAGTAGATCGCAGTCACGAACACACCAGTTGGCATAGATCGCACCGTGCATACCAAGCATATCCATACAGAGCGGATCCGTTGCAGGTAGTGCTCCGAGTCCCATCACTGTCAGCGTGGTTGGAATTTCTGTCTTCGCAATCAACTCGCGAAGCTCACTGGTGGCTTCTCCTGTGATGATTCCACCACCGGCGTAAATCAAAGGGCGTTTTGCATGCTTGATGGCAGCAGCCACCTGATTTAATTGTTCTACTGGCGGTTCATCGATAACGCCAAAACGATATCCGGGAAGATTCATATCCACTTCCCAGTCCACAACACATTGCGACAACTGGATGTCCTTAGGGATATCAATCAAAACCGGACCAGGGCGACCTGTCGTAGCAATGTGGAATGCTTCTTTCACAACACGAGCAAGATCGTTAACGTCGGTTACGAGGTAATGATGTTTCGTGATTCCTCGACACACTTCCACCATCGGCGTTTCCTGAAACGCATCCGAACCGATGACCGGGGTAGGAACCTGGGCCGTAATGGCAATCATCGGGATACTGTCGAGCTTTGCATCAGCAATGGCCGTCACCAGATTTGTAGCGCCGGGACCGCTGGTCGCAATGCAGATACCAGGGGCACCTGTGGTGCGTGAGACTCCCTGAGCGGCGAATCCGCCACCCTGTTCATGTCGAGGCAGAATCGTGCGGATTTTATCTTCGTTACGCAGCAGTGCCTGATGCAAAGGCATGCTACAACCACCGGGATAGGCAAAGACAACTTCAGCGCCGTTACGAATCAGAGCTTCGACGAGGATGTCAGAGCCTGCCATAAAGTCCGTTTCCGAAGCCTTATCTATGGTTGCCATTTTATTCTCCTGTCTCCAAATGATGGAAACGATTGGTGAGGTACGATGTTTCTTCGTCTAAATTATTACTCACGCACTTAAACCTGTGAAATCTAAGTCTGCTTTCCACCTGAATTCTACGGAATTCCCCCTGATGACGAGCATACGAAAGTCCTAATCAGTTTAGATTATTGCAAGCAATGAATTCATGCAAGCGCTGAAGCGTAGATAAGCCCTAAAACCGCTATAATCTGCCTGATTTCAAGCCTAAACGGCTTTATCCAACAAGGTCTGGCCGACACTGAATCCCCCGTAAACAGCGGCCAGCCCAATAGCCAGATTCAAAGCAATATTTGCAAAAGCAAGCTGCCAACGACCATCCTGTAAATATTGGACGGACTCCCAGCCAAACGTGGAAAATGTTGTCAGTGACCCCAGTAATCCGGTCACAAGAAACAGCCGGGCATTTTCATTGCTTTCTAAAGCTGTAAATCCCCAACCTGCTAAGACTCCAATCACCAGGCATCCCAACACATTGACCAGCAACGTCCCGTAAGCGAAGCCTTCTCCTAACAAACGCGTCGCCCCCTGGCTCCCCAGATATCTCAACACCGCACCCAGCATGCCACCAAACGCAACAAATAGAATCGCTTTCATCTTTACTCTCCGGCTGCACCCAAAAGAAGACTCTGTAAACATTGGCCTGTATAGCTTTCCGCTACGTTGGATAAATCCTCCGGAGTTCCGGTGGAAACAACGTGACCTCCTCCAGTCCCGCCTTCCGGCCCTAAATCAACAATCCAATCAGCACACTTAATCACATCCAGATTATGCTCGATCACAACCACAGTATTGCCTCGATCCACCAAGCGTCCTAAAACGCTTAAGAGCCTTTGGATATCTTCAAAGTGCAGCCCTGTGGTTGGCTCATCAAGTAAATACAAGGTGTTCCCCGTGTCGACACGCGACAACTGATTTGCCAATTTCACGCGTTGTGCTTCGCCACCTGATAAGGTCGTCGATGGTTGTCCTAATCGCAAATAACCCAGACCAACGTCATCTAAACTCTTCAGCGTTCGATGGATATTTTCGAAGTACTCAAAAAACTCAGCCGCTTCACTCACAGGCAAATCTAAGACATCTGCAATCGTCAGGCCTTTGTAACGAACCTGTAAGGTTGCCCGATTGAATCGAGCACCATGACATTGATCGCACTTCACATACATGTCCGGCAGGAAATTCATCTCAATCTTCTGGACTCCCTGACCGTCGCAACCATTGCAACGTCCTTGCTTCACATTAAAGCTAAAACGATTTGCCTTATAACCGCGTTGTTTAGCATCTCGAGTTTGAGCAAAGACTTTTCGAATCTCATCGAAGACACCGGTATAGGTCGCGGCGTTGCTGCGTGGAGTACGACCAATGGGTGACTGAGTAATCTGCACCAGTTTGTCTATATGCTCGACACCCTTGAGTGTTCCATAGGGTCCGGGCTTAGGGCATTTATTGCCCAAATGCCGAGTGATCGCGCGTGCCAATGTTTCATTGATGAGTGAACTTTTCCCGGAACCTGAAACCCCCGTGATACAAACAAACGTTTCCAAAGGAATCTTAACGGTTACATTTTGGAGATTGTTGGTCGTGGCACGCTCCAGGATGATTTGTTTGCGAGCTTTCACCTTTCGCCGCTTCCGGGGAATGGCGATTTGTTTCGCGCCAATCAAATATTGCCCGGTGACTGAAGCCGCATCCGCCTGGACTTCTGCAGGAGTCCCCTGCGCTATGATTAATCCGCCATGGTGCCCAGCTCCCGGTCCCACATCAATAATTTGATCCGCTTCCCGCATCGTCGCTTCGTCGTGTTCGACGACAATAACCGTGTTACCCAACTGCTGTAGATCCCGTAAGGATTGAATTAATCTGTCATTATCCCGGGGATGCAATCCAATCGATGGCTCGTCCAAAATATAACAGACGCCTACTAACCCCGATCCAATACTACTGGCCAGACGGACACGCTGCATTTCTCCACCACTTAATGTGTCAGCCGAACGATCCAGCGTGAGATAATCGACGCCTACTTTGGCCAGAAACTGCAGACGATGAATGATCTCATTCACAATCGGACGACCCACCAATTCATCCTGAGAGTCAAATTCAAGGGATTCGAAGAAATCGCGAGCCTGATGGATCGACAACTTGACAATCTCATGGATATTAAATCGGCCCAACTTAACACTCGTAGCTTCCGGTCTCAGACGCGAACCTTCACAGGAAGTACAGATCACAATATCCCGATAGGATTCCAAGTCCTCCAGTCGAGGCTTACTCGTTGTGGTCGAATATTCATGTTCCAGCATGCCAATCAAACCTGCAAACTTTTTACCCACACCTTTAAACAATTGGTTTTGAATCCGAGTAGGCCACTCACCGATTGGTAAATCACGATCCACATTTTTCGACTCCAGGAATTCATTGACGGCTTGTTCGTATTGCTGCAGTCGTTTCGGGGTGGCACCTTCCCAGACTGCAATGGCTCCTTCCTCCAGCGTTAAATCAATATCCGGAACGACCTGCTCGGGGTCAAATTGCCGGGACTGACCCAGTCCGTCGCAAGCAGGACAGGCACCATAGGGGCTGTTAAAACTAAAGGTCCGAGGCTCTACTTCTTCGTAGCTGATATTACAATTAGGGCACGCATAACGAGCACTAAACAGAGTATCACGCCATTCACCAATCTCCTGTTCCTGATCGGTGATATGATAAGAACACAACATCATGAGCCCCTCGCCATACTCCAATGCGAGTTTGATCGATTCGCCAATTCTGGCACGCACACCGGGGCGAATAATGACTCGATCCACGATTGCATCGATGTGATGTACTTTGCGGGGAGCCAGTTCCGGAAATGAATCCACGTCATACACCTGGCCATCAATTCGAGCTCGTACGAAACCGACTTTCCGAATCTGTTCCAGTACCTCTTTATGCTGCCCCCGGCGACCACGGACCATGGGAGCCATAATCATCGATTTTGTACCCTCGGGCATCGACATCAAAGCGTCCTGAATCTGTTCATGCGACTGCTGCCGAATCGACTCGCCACATTCGTAACAGATCGGCGCACCAAGACGAGCCATTAACAGACGTAAGTGATCATAGATTTCAGTCACTGTGGCGACCGTACTGCGGGGGTTCTGTAATCCCTGCCGTTGGTCGATACAGATCGTAGGCTGCAACCCTTCGATCATGTCGACGTCAGGTCGTTCCATTTGATTCAGAAACTGCCGGGCATAAACGGACAGGCTTTCGATATACTGCCGCTGCCCTTCGGCATACAACGTTTCAAATGCCAGCGAGCTCTTACCTGATCCACTCGGGCCGGTAATCACGACAAGCCGATTTCGCGGGATATCCAGATCGACATCCTTGAGATTATTAACACGCGCACCGCGAATAGAAATTTGCCGACGGCCTGTTTGCTGGCCTCCGGAATTCGTATCGCGAGCTTCGATCGTCGCCATGAATCTGCCTGAGTTGTACGTCATGAAGGACCGTCAACCGGAGTTTTAGAGGAGTGGTCACCCCCTGTGCATTCCAGTCGCGTACTGATAATCCTTCAACGTACCAAAGTGAATTCCACGATTCAAGCTTTTGGCTTCCAGGCTATACGGCACCTTCGTAATTGGCAAAGATCATCCGACCTGCACTCGTTTGCAACACACTGGTCACCGAAACGGCGGCTGTTTCCTGCAGGTGATGGCGACCTCCTTCAATCACAATCATCGTCCCGTCCTCTAGATATCCCACTCCCTGAGCGTCTCCTTCACCCTCTTTGACAATCTTCACCGTGAATTCTTCTCCCGGCAGAAAAACGGGACGTAAGGCATTCATAATGTCATTGAGATTGATGACCGGGACTTCCTGTAATGTGGCGATCTTATTGAGATTGTAGTCGCCTGTAATGACTTTACCGTTGACCTCTTTGGCCAGAATGACCAGTTTGGAATCCACTGGCTGGCCTTCCATCTCCGAGCTTTCACGATCGTCAATTAACAGATCCACATTGGGATTGGCTTGCAGATTTTTTAGAATATCTAATCCTCGTCGACCACGTGTACGTCGTATCTTATCACTGCTGTCAGCAATATTTTGCAATTCGGCCAATACAAATTTAGGCATCACCAACTGAGTATCCATGATATTGGTATCCACCAGATCGGCGATACGTCCATCAATCACAACGGAGGTATCAAGAATCAGTGGTTTGTTGCCCTTCACGTCTTTTTTGAATTCCACATAGGGAATAATAAATCGGAAATCGTGCCGTGTCTGAAGCAAAAACGAGGTACAGATGTAACATAACGGGATTGCTAACAGGAGATTGATCATCCCTCTGGTTTGCTCGGCATCCTCAGCCTCGGAGAACCTTAAAATGGGGTCGATAGCTGCACCTACAATAAACGTCAGAAACAATCCGACCACGACGCCAAAATAAGCACACGAGATAACATCAATGGGCTTTTTACGAATTAGAATATCGAACGAAACGATTCCGGCGGCCGCAACAATTAACGTGATGCCGGTGACGAGGCTTTGAGAGTCCTCGGTATTATTGGTAACAATAGAAATCCCGGCGCCAAAAGCAATCGCCAGAAATACTGCGCGCAGTACCCATAAAATCATGATCAGAATGCCTTAAATATATGGAATAAGAATTGTGCTGCTCGTTCACAATCGCGACAAGCCAGCGAATAAATAAAAATTGCAATAAATAGATATAGTAAACAGAGGGCAATCACCGCTCTGAATTAGACAATATAGGTATAACCTTGATTCTAAAAACGAAAAGAGGGGGAAACCAGAAAAAAACTTAGGATCCCACAAAACCAAGATACTGTTGCTCGAAAAAGCGATCCGTCATACCAGCAATATAATCACCCACACTTCGATGTAATCCGACATGCTCAATCCGGCTTAGAAAACGCTCTGGCATCGCCTTAGGGTTGTTCATAAACGTTTCAAAGAGCTTATGAATCTGAGCCTGAGCTCGCTCTCGAGTCTTGACTAATTCCGGATGCCGATACACTCGTTCATAGAGGAATGCTTCCATTTCTTTTTTGGCGTCTGCCAATTCGCCCACCGTGGCAATGCGGTAGTCTGAGTTACGAACGTCCTCGGTCGATTGCCAACCAACAGTCTGCAGAAAAGGCCCGGCGTTCTCAAGCACATTAGAAACCTGACAATCAACCATCGTGTGAATCAACGCTCGTTTATATTCCGCAGGCCCAAGATCGGATCGGCGGTCTGCAATAATCGCAACACAGATTTTAATCATCTCCTGATCGTGGACTTCTTCCAAAGTGACCAGCCCCAACTTCAACGCGTCATCGACATCATGCGCATCGTACGTCATCGAGTCCGCGGCCTCGACGACTTGAGCTTCGAGTAGTGGATGATGATTCCCTGCTGCTTTATCAACGCGAGTGGCCTGACCTTCCAGTGTTTCTTTAGTTAGATTCAGTCCGGGAAAACTCTGATGACGAGTCTCCAATTGCTCAGCAATCGTCAAAGCATACTGATTATGGGAAAAGCCACCATCATCTGCCAGACATTCAGCCAGGGCGTCTTCACCGGCATGGCCAAACGGTGGATGCCCAATATCATGAAACAGTGCGAGAGCTTCCACCAGGTCTTCATTCAGACGTAACGCGCGCCCCATGGTGCGGGCAATCGAAGCGACTTCCTGAGTATGAGTTAGACGCGTGCGGTGGTAATCTCCCATGTCGCCGGTAAAGACCTGCATCTTACCACTCAGACGACGATAGGCAGCACTGTGGACAATCCGATCGCGATCACGCTGGAATGGGCTGCGATAGGCATGTTCAGGTTCGCGATGTTGCCTACCTGCGCTAGATAGACTGAACATCGCATACGGAGCCAGTAACGCAGATTCGCGTTGATGAATTGTTTGTAACCCGTGCTCTGTCATATCTAACTCGCCTCACTCCGGGATTCCAACCTACACACTCCGGCATGCTACATTTGGTCGACGACTCCGATGCCTAACAACTGCAATCCGTGAGCGATCACACGACCTGTCAAATCACAAAGTTTAAGCCGGCTTTGCTTCACAGATTCCTGTTCCGCCTTTAAGACAGGACATTGTTCAAAGAACGATGAAAATCGCTTTGCTAAATCGAATAGGTAATTGGTTAACTGATTGGGACGATAATCTTCCAACACGTTTTCAAGCGCCTCGGAATACCTCATGATCATCATGGCCAACGCACGTTCAGCAGAATGTTCCAATACGATGGGCTGAACCGATGTCCGAACCTGGTCGATCTCCACATTGCCCTTACGGAAGATACTTTGGACACGCGCATAACTGTATTGCATGTAGGTCGCTGTGTTACCTTCCAACGCCATCATTTTGTCATAGCTAAACACGTAGTCACTGGTCCGATTATGAGACAAATCTGCGTATTTAATTGCTCCGTGACCCACAACGTCTGCAATGTGTTTGCGAGTCTCATCACTAAGCTCGGCACCATTGGGCTTCGAATCATCATTCGCAGAGACAACCTCGTAAGCCTTGTTTACTGCTTCATCCAATAAGCCTTCCAGCCCGATAGCATCGCCCGAACGCGTCTTATACGGTCGGCCACTTTCATCCAGAACCGTTCCAAAACTGATGTGATGCATTTGAACATCCGGAGCATTCCAGGCATTGGCCACAGCAAAGAGCTTTTGGAAATGCTCGCTTTGACGATGATCTACAACATACAGGATTTCATCCGCTTGCCAGGTCTGCATACGGTATTCAATCGTTGCCAGATCCGTCGTGGCATAAAGAAAGGCACCGTCACTTTTCTGGATAATCATCGGTGTTTCAAATTCGTCCAGGAAAATGCACTGAGCACCTTCACTCTCTGATGCCATTCCGGCTTCTTGCAAACCGGAGACGACTCCTGGCAGCATTTCCTGATAGAAACTCTCGCCATACTCAACGTCAAACTGAACATTCAACCGAGCATAAACCCGCTGAATGTCTTCCCGACATTTCGGAAGGAATTCTTCCCATAATTGCCGGTTAGTCGAATCACCTTCATGTAACTGCGCTGTTTCCAGTAAGGCACTGCGCCCAATCTCCGGGTGTGCTTCTGCATACGCACTCAACTGCGGGTCCGAATCTATGGCAGCAACTTTGGCGGTGAGTGAATCTAAAGTCTTTCTGGCAGAAGCCAATTGATCGCGTGCTCGTCCTAACGCTTTGGAATGCTTTTTGTCTTCTTTCTTGTCACCTGTTGGCTGTACCTGTTCAAGGCGTTCCAATTCGACTTGACGGCGATTAATGTCATCCTGTTGCGGTTCAATTTGCTGCTTGCTTTTCCAGTAGTCTATCAGTTGATTTACTAACCGGTATAACCGACTTAATTCTTTAACTTCATGTTGCTGGTAGGCCTTTGGATCAACAAAATGCTTATAGCCATAGATGATCATTCCGAACTGAGTTCCCCAGTCTCCGAGATGATTATCAGCAACCACCTGGTGTCCCAGAAATCTCAATGTACGTGCCAGACTATCGCCAATCACGGTCGAGCGAATATGTCCGACATGCATGGGCTTAGCAACATTGGGTGAGGAATAATCGAGGATGTAAGTTTGCGCATGCGTAGTGGATTCGACGCCCAGACGTTCATCTTCACCAGCGGTATTAATCTGGTTGGTAAGCCAGTCATCGCTGATGGTAAGGTTGATGAATCCCGGACCGGCGATATCTGTTTCACTGCAAAGGTCGTCCAGATTGACATTGGCGAGTATGTCCGCCGCGACGTCACGCGGAGCTTTCCCCAGACGTTTCCCCAATGGCATCGCGCAGTTTGCCTGATAATCACCAAACCTGGCATCCTGAGCTGGCTTAATCATCTCTAGGAGGCTTTGTACGTCCGAATCACCTGCGACGTCCACCAAAGCATCACGAAAACGATTTTTTAATTCAGCGAGAATATTCATTACGATTTATGTCATTCCAACAAGTTTACTGCAGATGGTTTGGCACCTGCACACTGAGAAACAGAACCGTCCCTGATCGCCGGTACGATCTAACCGAGTTGTTCAGCGGGAATGAGGTCGGATAGTTCGACTTTGATTCCGTCAGCCCAAAGCGATTCCAAACTGTAGTATTCACGAGATTCATCATCAAACAGATGGATGACAATACTGCCGTAGTCCAGCAAAATCCAGCGACTCTCAGCGTACCCTTCAATACCGATACGTCGGTCTTTCAGATCATCTTCCAGTTTATGGTCGATCTCTTCGCTCATCGCATGGAGTTGACGACGGCTTGAGCCGGTAGCCAGCACAAAAAAGTCAAACATCGTTGATTGCGCACGAACGTCGAGTACAACGATTTCCCGCCCGCTGTTGTCCGCCGCCGTTTCCGCCGCTGCACGAGCCAGTTCCAGACTCCGGGCAATCCGTTCAGCTTCATTGGGTACTTCACCCCGAGGGAGGCGATCCGAACTCGGGAGATACTCTTCTTCGTTTGTTGATTCAGTCACAGTCTTTAATCCATCGGAAAACCGACGTACTTCTATATACGCCAATAACGAATTTTACTCGCAGACTCATGATATGTCACCGGCAGAAACTGCAACCGGACGACAAGTCACTGACACGACCAGATTCAAACTAGCATCATGACGATGGGAGTTTAGAAAATTTCAAGCGCGGTCAAGCTGTAGCGAACCACTAACCCGGCGATCACAACACTCACCATGCTCATTAGCTTAATCAGAATATTAAGACTCGGTCCGCTGGTATCCTTAAACGGATCTCCGACAGTGTCGCCAACAACTCCGGCTTTATGAGCATCTGAGCCTTTGCCGCCGAACTTTCCAGTCTCAATGTATTTCTTCGCGTTGTCCCAGGAACCGCCTGAATTGGACATAAAGATTGCCACACAGAATCCCGAGGTCATCGTCCCGACCAACATTCCTAAGACTCCACCGACACCCAGCAATAATCCTGTCGCAAGCGGAGTCAATAATCCCAAAACAGACGGCGCGACCATTTCACGTTGTGCCGCCAACGTACTGATTCTCACTGGTGCCGCATAATCAGGCGTCTCGGTGTAGTCCATGATACCGGGCTTTTCCCTGAATTGCCTACGCACTTCATCCACCATCCCTCCGGCTGCTCTACCAACCGCATTCATCGTCATGGCACAAAAGACGAACGTTGCCAAACAACCAACAAAGACACCAACCAGGATTTTGGGATTAAGCAACGTGGCATCATAGTAACGAGCGAAATCAGGCAAGGTCGCTTTATCCCGCCGTACTAATGTAATGTCGTTACCATCGGCCGTTAGTACAATTCGATCACCGGTCGGATTGGCACTCGCATCCATCGCCTGAGCATCACCCGTGTCGGTGAGTGTAAATGATTTGTTTGCTATGGGAGATGCCGTGTTGTTTTCTTCATCTCGCCATGACTTCGCCTTATTCACTTCATCGGGGAAGGCCAGCCAAGCCACTCGGTTCTGACTTACATCGCTATCGGATGTCTTTTGTACCACCAGTTGGCTATTGAGCTTGTACCAACCGGCATCAGCTTCGACGGTAACAGCAGATTCCGCCCAACGATCAAACCCGTCACGAACCTGTTCAACATAAGCAGCCAGTAATGCCAGAGCGGTTAATGCTGCTGATCCAATCGCAAAGCCTTTCCCTGTTGCAGCAGTGGTATTACCCAGGCTGTCCAAAGCGTCTGTACGTTCTCTCACAATCGGTTCCAACCCTGACATCTCAGCGTTGCCACCGGCGTTATCAGCAATCGGCCCATAAGCATCCGTAGCCAATGTGATTCCCAGAGTACTTAACATGCCGACAGCAGCGATTCCAACTCCGTATAGCCCCTTGGTGAATTCACCTACATCCCGAAATTCAAATCCGTTTGCAAAGCCAAACGACAGGAGGGTTGCGGCACAGATAACGAGCACAGGGACCCAGACACTTTGCATACCATCGGCGATCCCGCGGATGATTACATTGGCAGGACCCATCTGAGCGGACTCAGACAAATCTTTGGTCGGTTGATATTCGTCACTGGTCACATATTCCGTCCAGAATCCAATAATCCAACCCGACGACAATCCAACAATCACGCTCAGTGCTATCATCCAGTGCTCGGATCCCATAATCCAGTTGGTGAGCACCAAAGACGCAACGGCAACCAAAATGGTTGAGGTGTTAATACCTTTACCTAATGCTTTCAACAAAGCCGATTGGCTGGCATCGTCGTCACTCTTAATGAGATAGATTCCGACAATTGACAAAAAGATTCCAATGGCGGCAATACACATTGGCAGGAACAACGCGTTCATCTGTGCTGACTCTGTATCAAAAGCAGCGACTCCGAGTGCCGCTGTTGCGAGAATCGAGCCGCAATAACTTTCATAGAGATCGGCACCCATGCCGGCTACGTCTCCCACGTTGTCCCCCACGTTGTCAGCGATCGTGGCCGGGTTACGAGGGTCATCTTCGGGAATTCCCTTTTCGACCTTACCAACTAAGTCAGCGCCGACATCGGCTGCCTTCGTGAAGATTCCTCCACCTACTCGAGCAAACAGAGCCTGCGAACTTGCTCCCATTCCAAAGCAAAGCATCGTGACAGAGAGTTCGGAGAGCGAGAGGTCAAAGGCCCAACGCAGAATGGCATACCAAATAACGATGTCCAGCAATCCGAGTCCAACGACTGTCAGACCCATGACCGCACCAGAACGGAATGCCACGCGTAGCCCTTCATTTAAACTTTTCTGAGCACCGGCTGCCGTGCGGCTACTGGCCCAGGTCGCTGTCTTCATTCCAAAGTAGCCGGCCAGTCCCGAGAATAATCCACCGGTCACAAAGGCAAAGGGTACATATTCGCTTTGCACTTTAAGTGCAAATGCTGCCAGAGACAGGAAGATGAAGATCACTGCGAAGAATTTCAGGACGACTTTGTACTGTTGAGTGAGATAGGCCTGAGCTCCATCACGCACGTGGCCAGCCAGTTCGATCATGCGATCGTTGCCTTCGTCACTGGCCATCATCGAGCGAAAGAACATATACGCCTGAGCTAATGCGGCCATGGCCGCTACTAAGCAAAGTCCCCAGAAGATGGTATCGCGGGAAGACGACGAAGACTCAGCTGCTGAAACAACATTCGTCCCTACCAAAGAAAAAAGCATAACTAGCAACATCGTAACTGCATTGGTGCGTCTTAAAACAACTCCGCCTAACGCTTGTAGCATTGGATTCATTCCTACGTTCTTAGCTATCATTTTTTGATTTCTGGTGCCCGATTTCAGCTTTATTTTCTTAAACCATTCCGCTCTCAAGGAAGGGTAGTCTATCCAATGAGGAAACCGGTGGTCAACTATTTCGCACAGCAAATATTACAAGTTTTTTCACGTATTTTCGTGAATCTCAAACAGCCGGTTTCGTGAATTTTATATGATGAAAATAGGCCAATTTTTTCTCCTGCCCGCTCTTTGCAATTCCCGCTGATTGATCAATGCTTCCTTGCCCTAACCCCCCCTCGCTATTTCTGCTGTTGATCACCTTGATCTGCTCCTTTTTTTCAGCCGTCAGCACTGCACAACAACCCTCGTCCGACAACGACTGGCCTCGCTGGCGAGGCCCCGGGGGAGCGGGCCAATGGAAGGCTCCGGAAAACATCCAACTCGACTGGGCGAACCAAAAACCGGAATTGGTTTGGAAGCAATCGATCGGAGCGTCCTATAGTGGGATCGCTGTGGTTGGAAACCAGATCTTCACCATGGATCGACAAGCCAACGAACAAACCTCAGAAGATGCGTTGGCCGGAAATGAACGGATCGTTAGTTTCGACCGCCAAACGGGCCGCAAGCTCTGGGACTTCTCCTATGCAGCCCATTACAAGGATCTTGATTACAACAAAGGCCCCCGAGTGACTCCGACAGTTCATCAAGGACGAGTCTATACCCTGGGCGCCGTTGGACACCTAACCTGTCTCGAAGCACAAACCGGTAAGATGCTCTGGCAGCGTGATTTGGTCGCTGAAGAAAAAGCGAAAGTCCCGATGTGGGGATTTGCCGGCTCGCCACTTGTCATCAATGATACTCAGCTAATCGTCCATGCTGCCTTGCAACCGAATGGATGTTACGCTGCTTTTGATTGCAGGGATGGTAAAGAGATCTGGCGTAGCGGAGCTGATCCGGCGGGATACACCGCTCCAGTCCTCATCAAGAACGGGGAACATCAGCAGTTAGTTGGCTGGACACCTAAGCACGTTGTCGGCATGTCTCCGCTCAATGGCGAAATCCAATGGAAGATCCCCTACGAAGTGACCTATGGCGTCTCCATTGCCACACCACTGTACAAACAAGGACACATTCTGGTCTGCGGATACTGGGAAGGCTCGAAACTCATCAAACTCTCTGACGATCTGCAACAGGCCGAATTAGTTTGGGAAGAGAATGAGTATCTGCGTGGCCTAATGTCACAGCCACTGCATCGAAAAGACCACGTATATTTACTGGACAAACAACACGGTATAGTTTGCTTTAACCTTATAACCGGTAAAGTCCGTTGGACCGACAAAAACCAACTAACTCCAAGAGGACGCAATCCCCAGGCGACGCTTGTTTGGGTGAATAACAGCGAGCATGCGATGTGCCTCAATGCTGAAGGTGAACTTGTCGTAACCTCTTTAATACCAACGGGTTACAACGAGATAAGCCGGCACAAACTAGTTGACTTCACTTGGGCTCATCCCGCCTACAGCGGTGACCTGGTTTTCGCTCGAGATGACGAAAAACTGGTCTGTTTTCGCATACCAACGAAAGTGTCTAGCTCAAAATAATCTCAATAAGTCTGTTTTAGAGTGCTTTAAATGGGCGAATAAGACCAATAGCAGTCTGTTTGATACTCACGCCATTTAATACGGCGTACAATGAAACTACTGCAAAAACCATACAATTCAAATGCAGTTGTCCAACATTCGGATCAGGAATTGGTATTTGATCCATTGAACCACTGCCCCACTAGGCATTTACCTTTTTGCCTATAAAAAAGCCCAAGAGGAATCGGAACATGTCCAAGGCTCAAATGAAACGTCGAGTTGCTTTATTCGGTATCGCTGCAAACGCGATCGCATTGCCAATTGCTATCAATGCAGCTAAAGGTAACGGAGACTCCAGCCCAGTCACCAAACAGGATTTTGTTGATTTCTTCGAAGC
>DEAW01000182.1 GCA_002348315.1 Planctomycetaceae bacterium UBA2972
ACGCTCCAGGTCGGCTTCCTGCGATACTGCGTTATACCTCTCTGGCCTTGGATCAGCGAGCTGGCCTGCTCGAATTACAGCGGGACTTTGAAAATGCTGAAAAATTGCGCCGACAGGCAAGCAAACTTCGAAAACAAGCCAGCTTCGTCGAGTCACTCGAGCAATCAGCAACATCCGATGCCAACGTCTCTGAACTTAAATAGCAGTGTTTGCCGTTATTAATCCGTAATAGTGGGATGAACGGGTTAGAAAGTCCGATTGCTTAATTGACAACGGTTGTAGGGGTGAAGCATTATATATATTGAGATGCTTCTCATTTATAGCTTATCTTATCGGGACAATACCTCTGTTGCGTAGGTAAATACCTTAGGGGAATTTAAGGTGCTACCACGCCTGAGAGCGTTCGTCGGTGGTTTTCTTGTCGAAGATCATGCGATTTGACGTTTTTTTGGTTGTTGCTTTCAAGAGCTAACAGAGTAGTAAATCGACAACAGATCACACATCAACGACTAAATCGGATTGTCAATGGCATCACAACCTAGCGACTATGTAAACGTACTACTCAAACGTAGTCTTGTCAGCCCGGACCAGGTCACCGAAGCGGAAGAGTTGTCTCGCAACAACGATGTCCCCTTAGGTGAAGCTCTGGTTTCTCTAAATTATGTCACCGGCGAAGACGTCTGCCGGGCCATGGCCGAGCATTATGCTTTGGATTATGTCAATTTGTCCGAGATTAAGATTCCTGAGTCTGTTGTCGAACTGGTGCCGGAGACGATCGCCCGAGAAAACATTACGATTCCGTTAAGTGAGGAAGGCGACGCATTGCGAGTCATCCTGTCGGATCCGATGGACGTGGAAACCGTCGAAAAACTGCGATTCATCCTTAACCGCCAAATTCAAATTGCACTGGCGCCACGCGCAAGCATTCTGGAATCCATTAACCGTTACTATGGTCAGTTCGATGGTGAATCTGCTGACTCGATGTTGCAGGAATTTACTGACACGGCGATCGACTTCACCGAAACAGAGGATGCTGGTGACGGTTTTGATGACGACGATGACAGTAACGGCCCGATCGTCCGCCTGGTGCATCTGATGATTTCCGAAGCGGTTCAATTGAGAGCATCCGATGTGCACGTCGAACCATTCGAAGATCGCATTCGTATTCGCTATCGAATTGACGGCCGTTTAGTGGAACGAGATAGTCCTCCACGCCGGTTGCTGGGAGCGATCCTTTCGCGTATCAAAATCCTGGCAGACATGGATATCGCCGAACGTCGACGGCCACAGGACGGTCGTATTAAGATTACTGCCGGTGGTAAAACACTGGATTTGCGAGTGAGCGTCCTGCCTACCAATCATGGTCAATCTGTGGTGATGCGATTACTCGATCCGGACAATATCAAAATCGGCATTCGGCAGCTCGGCCTTGGCGAAACAGACTTCCGTCTGTTTACAGAGCTGATCAAGCGGCCTAACGGAATTATTCTGGTGACCGGACCGACCGGATCAGGTAAGACCACAACCTTATACGCTGCTCTGAACGCCATGAACCGCCCCGATCGTAAGATCATTACAGCGGAGGATCCGGTCGAATATTACTTGCCCGGTATCAATCAAACCGAGGTCAAGCATGACATTGGATTGGACTTTGCCAAGATCATTAAAGCGATGTTGCGTCAGGCGCCTAATATGATTTTGGTAGGTGAAATGCGAGACCATGAAACAGCCTCGATGGGTATTCAGGCTTCGCTGACAGGTCACCTCGTATTTAGTACGCTCCACACCAATGATGCTCCGAGTGCCATTAGTCGCCTTACAGACATTGGTGTTCCCGGATATCTCGTCGCCTCCAGTGTGATCGCGGTATTGGCTCAACGATTGGTTCGCGTGATTTGTCCTCGTTGTAAACAACCTCATAAGTATTCTCAGGAGGTGCTTGATACAGCCGGTATCACTCCGGAAATGGCCAGTGGAGCCAAATTCATGGTGGGCGCCGGGTGTAATCACTGTAATCGCTCGGGATACCGCGGACGAATTGCGGTCTACGAAATCATGCGACTCACATCGAAGATTCGCGAAGATATCTTCAGAGACTCCACCACCTCTCAAATTCGGGAAACGGCGATGGCCGAAGGGATGACAACCTTGTTCCAGGACGGGATTCTTAAAGTGCTCGACGGGATCACCACGATTGAAGAGGTTTTCCGTGTCACTAAGAAAACCGAGCAGGACGACGAAGAATAAACTACGCATTAATTGGATAAAGACTCATGGCAACTATTCTTATCGATAAACTACTGAGTGCCTGTGTAAAGCAGGGTGCTAGTGATATTCACATTACAGTAGGGCAGCCACCGGTATTTCGTTTGCATGGCCGTATGCGAAAACTGGAAACCAAGGTGCTGGAACCTGATGACACAGTCGCATTGATGAAGAGTATTTCACCTGACCGCTGCCAGCGTGAACTCCAGGAAATGGGCTCGGCTGACTTCGGATTTGCTTTTGGTGATCAGGCTCGATTTCGAGTTTCCGTGTTTAAGCAACGTGGAAATATCGCGATGGTACTGCGGCAGATCCCCAATGATAAGCTTACGCCCGAGCAATTAGGGCTGACCGATGCCATCATCCAATGTGTCATGCGACCTCGTGGTTTGTTCCTCGTCACAGGTCCGACAGGATCTGGAAAGAGTACCACACTGGCCAGTCTCATTAACTATCTCAACGAGACTGTCGACCACCATATCATCACGATCGAAGACCCGATCGAGTTCTATCATGAACACAAAAAGTCCACGATTAACCAACGTGAGATTGGCGTCGACACTCCCTCGTTCTCCGATGCGATTCGTCGAGCGTTGCGACAGGACCCGGATGTGATTCTGGTGGGAGAAATGCGAGATCTGGAGACCATTGAAGCTGCGATCACCGCGGCGGAAACAGGACACGTGGTGTTTGGTACGCTGCATACCAATAGTGCTCAGGGAACGATTAACCGTATTATTGATGCTTTCCCGGGCAACCTGCAGGACCAGATTCGTACACAGCTTTCCACATCCATCATTGGTGTACTGGCTCAGACACTGTTGCCTCGGATTGGCGGTGGTCGAGTGGCAGCTTATGAAACGCTGTTGGTAACCCCTGCGATTGCTAACCTGATTCGTGAAAACAAAACCTTCCGTATCAACTCAGCGATTCAAACCGGAGCGAAGTTTGGCATGCAACTCATGGATGACGCATTATACGATCTTTGGAAACGAGAAATCTGCATCGTCGAGGATGTACTGACCAAAGCTCACCGACCGGATGATCTGGCGAAACGTATTGTGGCGGCGCAACAGGGCTTGGAAGCTCCTAAAACCGGATTGGAAGAAATCTAAGTAACTCCTTTTGACACACCTGCGTAAATTTAAGGCAGCATAAGAGAACAAGAGTATGGCAAGACAACTTGGTCAAATCCTCGTCGATATGGGATTCATTGATGACGACCAGCTGGAAATGTTGGTCGAGGAACAGGTACAGCAACCCGGTGTCAAAATTGGGAAGGTTGCTGAAGACATGGGTCTGATTATCGATACCCAATTGGTACAGGCTCTGGCTGAACAATTCGACATGCAAATCGTTGACCTGGGAGAAATCCAGATCAACAAAGAGGTTCTCGACGAAGTCTCAGAAGCGATGGCTCAGATGTACCGGGCTATTCCATTGCAATTAAGTGGAAATACGTTGACCTTAGCCACTGCGTCTCCGGAAAACATTACCATTGCCGACGAATTGCGGACGTTCCTGGGACGCGATATCAATCTCGTGGTTTGCACGGAACACGAAATTGACAAAATGCTCGAAGAGTTTTATGACTCCGAGCGTGAGACGATTGAACGCATCGTGGCAGATCTGGCCGACGACATTGCACTGAAAGAGCAGATTGATGCACTGACCAGCGGGCCGATTGACCTGACAAGTGCCGAGTCGCTGGCCGATAGTGTCCCTGTACGAAAACTACTCAACATGGTTTTACTACTGGCGATTAAAGACCATGCTTCGGACATTCACTTCGAACCTTTTGAAGACGAATTTCGCATCCGGATCAAGGCGGATGGAGTACTCTACGAAATGGTTCCGCCGCCTCGCCACCTCGCCTTTGCCATTACCACCCGGATCAAGGTGATGGCCAATTTGGATATTGCCGAACGTCGACTACCTCAGGATGGACGTATTGAGTTAGTCGTGGGGGGGCACCCGGTCGACCTGCGAGTCAGTGTTTTGCCGACAATGTTTGGTGAATCCGTGGTGATGCGAGTACTGGACCGAAGTGTCGTGTCGCTCGACCTCGGGAACGTCGGCATGAACGAAGAAACGATCGAGCAGTTTCGTGAGGTGATTGAAAAGCCTAACGGGATTGTGCTGGTGACCGGCCCGACAGGTTCCGGAAAAACAACCACGCTCTATTCGGCACTTTCCGAATTGAACAGGATTGAAGAAAAGCTGATTACCACTGAAGACCCGGTCGAATACGACATTGACGGAATTATCCAGGTACCGATTAATACGGAGGTGGGAGTGACATTTGCGTCGTGTCTGCGAGCCATCCTGCGTCAGGACCCTGACAAAATTTTGGTCGGCGAGATTCGAGATATCGAAACCGGCGAAATCGCCGTTCAGGCTTCACTCACGGGACATCTGGTGTTTAGCACACTCCACACCAACGATGCCCCAAGTACGATCACTCGTATGAAGGATATGGGAATTCCAACCTTTATGATTTCTGCGACTGTGGAAGCCATCCTGGCTCAACGACTCGTCAGAAGAATTTGCAATAACTGCCGCGAAGAGATCGAACCGTCCGATGATATTCTGGCTCAGCTCGGATACACCGCAGCGGAAGTTGCCGACAAGCATTTTTTCCGAGGCAAGGGATGTGACCACTGTAATAACTCAGGGTACCGTGGGCGTGTTGGATTGTTTGAGTTGATGATCCTCAACGACCATTTACGTGAGATGATTATGCAGAATGCCTCGACCGATGACATGCGGGAGCAGGCGCGGGAATATGGAATGGTAACTCTGCGGGATGCCGGGTTATATAACATGTTTGAAGGAATCACGACGCCCGAAGAAGTCATCCGTGAAACCATTGTGGATGGGTAATCACTGAGGAGGACTCCGGTAAAACCGAGTAGTTTTTCTGACGAATCGTCGATTCGTGCATACAATTAAGAACTGAACCATAATTTCGTACGAAGCTGAAACAGAGTAAAAGAATGCCAACATATCAATTTGAAGCGTTGGACCCTACGGGACAGGTAATTCGAGACGTTATCGATGCGCCTACTGAAGAAGAGGCACATACTACCATCCGCCAGATGGGCTATTTTGTCACCAAGCTCAACGTCAAGAAGAGTGCGGCAGATAGTGCAGTTGGTCCCCGTGAAAAACGCAAAAAGACCTTGGCAATGGGTGGCGGAGGGCTTAAAGCACTCACCACGTTTACTCGTCAGCTATCTATTTTGCAGGATGCCGGCCTACCAATTCTTCGCAGCCTTCAGATTCTGGAAGAGCAGCAAAGGGGTGGCAAACTTAAAAATGCCATCATGGATACCTGTGATAATATCGAGGCCGGTGACACGCTGAGTGAAGCGATGGCCAAGTGCCCACGCATGTTCGACCGACTATATATCAATATGATTAAAGCCGGTGAAGCGGGTGGTGCTTTAGAAATCATTCTGCAAAGACTCGCAGACTTTAAAGAACGCGCTATGTCGCTGCGACGAAAAGTGATCGGAGCGATGATTTATCCGGCATTGGTGATCTCGATCGCTGTCGGAATTCTAGCGTTCATTATGGTGATGATCGTCCCAACTTTTGAAGAAATGTTCATTGAGTTTGAACTTCCATTGCCAGCGGCGACCGTCCTGTTAATCAACATGTCTCACGCTATATTCAAGCTGTGGTTCCTGTTTATCCTGATTCCAGCGGGGCTGCTTGTATTTATTATTCTGCTCCGGCAGTTTAATTACGGGAAAGTCGGCTGGGACTTGTTTATGTTGCAAATCCCGATTATTGGTGCCTTGGTTGAAAAGAACTGTATGGCCCGAACGACGCGTACACTGGCTACGTTGATTTCATCGGGAGTTCCCATTCTTGAGGCGCTCACGATTTGTCGTGATACTGCCGGTAACGGAATGTTCGAACGCATGTATACCAAAGTTTCAGAAGGTATTCGTGAGGGAGAACCCATCGCCGTTCCGCTCAACGACAACTGTCATGCGATCTTCCATCCGATGGCTTTGTTCTTCTGGCTGTTCTTTGGAGCGCTTCCCGGGTTGATCGTAATGATCATTCCAGGCAATGACATGCCGACGCTGGGAATGATGATCTCGGGTCTGGGATGTGTTGCCGGAGGACTAACCTATGTCTTACGCATGCGACGTCGCATCGTGGACTCCCTAATTGTGAATATGGTGGACGTTGGTGAAGAGACTGGAGAGCTGGATACTATGCTCTTTAAAGTTGCGGACCAATACGACGAAGAAGTGCGTACGACAACAGATGGTTTGATGGCCATGATCGAACCGATGATGATCCTTTTCCTCGGTGGAGCGGTCGGGTTTATCGTGATCTCGCTGTTTGTACCACTAATTTCATTGATGGAGAAACTGTCCAGTTAAGGATGATTTTTT
>DEAW01000236.1 GCA_002348315.1 Planctomycetaceae bacterium UBA2972
GTTCTTCGCTTACCAAAGAGCTTACGGATTTCGTCCGGAACGGCATTGGTGGCAACGTCGTAATCTTTGGGAGTCTTTTGGAGGTGATGATCGCGCACACAACCACCCGCCCAGTACGAGAGAAACCCTGCTTTGCGGAGTTTGGAAACGGTCTGGGCCGCAAACTCACGAGCTTTTTCGGTATCAATGGATTGCATGCCAGCCATAGATAGAACATAACAGTTTGAATGAATTTATGTAGTCGTTGACTCTGTGAAAAGTAAGGAAGCCACTGATGAGTGAATTGGGCCTGGAAATCTCTGTTGCCGAAACAAAACAACTACTGGATGAAGGAGCGGATTTCTATTTCCTGGACTGCCGGGAACAAAACGAATGGGATTATGTGAATCTTGAAGGTGCCGAGTTGATTCCGATGAGTGAAATTCAGCAACGAGTCGCTGAGCTTGAGCCCCATAAACAGCGTCATGTTGTGATTCACTGTCATCATGGTGGACGTAGCCTGCAAGTTGCTCAGTGGTTGCGAGGGCAGGGATTCGATCAGGCCCAAAGTATGGCGGGTGGGATTGATGTCTGGAGTCAGGAAATTGATGGTTCTAAACTGCGGTACTAGATTGCAGGTCATTGGAAAGAGAGAGTGAGTTATGGCAACTGCCTTTGTGACAGGGCCAACCGGATGTATTGGCGCTGCGACTGTTCAGTATTTGCTCGATCATGGAATCGACCGTGTTGTTGGGTTGAGTCGTAAAAAGGATCTAAGTCGGATTCATCCGGCTTATCGCGATCGTCTCGAATTTATTGAAGGTGATATTACGTCCCTTCAGCAGGTCGAAGCAGCGATAACCCAAACAGCACCGAATCAGATTATTCATCTTGCGGCTTTTCAGACTCCTGATTGCATGGCACGCCCCCTGCAGGGAATGGAAGTCAATGTGATTGGTACTCGCAACGTCATTCAGGCCGCCAGCAAGCTGGATTCGTTACAACGTTTGGTCCTTGCCTCCAGTTCGGCAGTCTATGGCCCGCGCGATCTGTATCCCGGGGAAACAGTAACCACGGATGTGCCTTATTTGCCACCCAACTTATATGGTTACTGGAAGATTTGTAATGAAGGGATGGCGCAGGCCTTTCACCGTGAGACTCAGATTCCGACAGTGAGTATTCGTTTGTCGACCTGCTATGGTCCGGGGCGTGATTTGGGAATGACTTCCGCACCTACTGCCATGCTCAAGTGTGCCGCTGCTGGAGAGAAATTCCGGATGCCGTATCAGGGCAGAGAACATTTTCACTTTGTCGGAGATGTTGGAGCCGGGTTTGCAGAAGCGGCGATAGCTCCCTTTGATGGATATAGAGCCTTTAATTTACGTGGGATAACAATCCATACGGAGCAATTCATTGAGACGATTATCAGGGTTGCAGATGAACTTGAATGGGCAGCTGTCGACGTTGGTATCGAACCGGATGCTCAGGGTATGCCGTTTGTAAACGATCTGGACGCTCAGCAAACTTTGGCGACCTTCCCCGAAATGCCCTTAACTTCGATCGAAGATGGTATCCGTATTTCTCTTAAGGCATTTAAACGGATGGCTGATTCCGGAGACCTGGAAGCAAAATATAACCCGGGCGGTTAACAGGTATTTGTTTCTTTTAAACAGATCTCTCTGCAGGAATCTCTTCTATCAGGCGATTTGTTTCCTAGATTGTACGAATCAGGGAAATAGGTATGCGCCGTCCGGCCGTTCAGTTAGTGGTCATCATGACAATTCTTGTACTTCAGGGATTGAGTCTACCACTTTGCGCTCAGGATGCCTCGAATCTCAAACACTTTCAGGAATTGGCGTTGCAGCGAAACCCGGCTGTGCACGCAGCTCGCCATCGAATAGAAGCGGCCAAAGGGGTTAAGACACAGGCAGGGCTCTACCCCAATCCGGTAGTTGGCTATCATGCCAACGAAATTGGGATGCACGATTCCAATGGAGCACATGGTGTGTTCGTTCGTCAGATGATTCCAGCGAGCAAAAAACGACAATTGGAAATCGAATTGGCAGGTAATCAGCTCACCCAATTTCAATTTGAATACTCGTTAATGCAGCAACGTATCAAGACGGATGTCGCGATTGCATTTGGCAAACTACTGATCGCTCAGAAGCGATTGGAGACGCTTGGGCAATTACAAAAAAGCACACTCGATTCGATGCAAAGTACTAAGCAGCTGTTTGAGTCCGGTCAGTCGGGACAACACGTGTTTTTGCAATCGCAGTTGGAATATGAGCAGGCTCACCTGCAGGCTTTGCAGGCCGGGCAGGATGTAAAGACTGCCTGGTATACATTACGAAGTCTTTGTGGAGTGGAAGAAGATCAGGTCAGTCGGGTGACTGGAGAATTGTATAAGATCATTGAACCTGTTTCATGGGACTTCATTGTTGATTCTATTATTTTGCAAAACCCACAAGTTGCTTTGTTGCAGTACAAGATTGAAGAGCAAAAACTGTTTTTGAAAAGGCAACAGGCCGATAACTCGCCGGATGTTGAATTTATGCTCAGTTTTCGTCATCACAGCCTCACCGATGATGATATTGCAAATATACAAATCGGAGTTCCGATTCCGATTTTTGACGATAATCGAGGGAATATCACCGCCGCTCAGGCTCGGCTCAAGTCGATGGAAAATGAGCTGAGTGTTTTGCGTATTAAGTTGCGGGTTCGGGCGAGTGAAGTCTTTCGGGATTATGAAAATTCACGACTGGCTGAGCAAAGGTATCGTGAAACCATGTTGCCGATTGCTGAGAAAAATCTGCGACTTGTGCAAACAGGTTTTGAGAGCAGGCAGTTGGACTTTCTTTCCTTTCTGACTGCCCAGCGAACATTCCTACGCATTAACCTAAGTTATTTGGAAGCATCGGAACGTTTGATTGAAGCAGTCTCTTTGCTCAACGGTCAACTTTTGAAGGATCATCTTTCGCAGTAGTATGTGTCGTCGAGTAAAAACGCCTTTTCTTTTTCCGCCGACGTCCATAAAATAGATATGAGCTCGTTCTAAACTACTTTTGTTGAAATTGTGATTAGTTTGATGCAGAAGTTCTTAGTTGTATTAATTTGTCTGACCTTCTCTGTTCCATCACAATGCTGTGATTTTGAGCAGACTTGTTGTGTCGATATAGATATAGTCGACCAAAAGGTTTCATGCTGTCAGGTGGCGAAGTCCTTCGCTGTTAGTGATACGATTGAAAAGCACGACCGACCTTGCTGTGAAGACCGGGATGATTCGCAGGTCTATGTGATTAGTGAAGCCAAAAGGCTCGCAAACGGCCAGCCTTATGTGTTGTTGCCGAGCCGTACTCTTGAGTGTAGCTCAGAGACGACCTTCAATAACCTCAACTTAAGCTCCGATTCCGTCTTCAGTGGACGCGAACTTTGTATACGCCTGCAATTCTGGCTTTGCTAGTCGGATTCTGACATTGCTTTGTTATTGAATCACGCTGATTCAATTATTCTTTGAGTGGTCATAGATTACTGTAGGCATTTCATGCGTTTGAGAATGTTACCGTTGGAATACGGTATAAGAAACCTATTACGGCGTCCGCTGCGTAGTGGCCTGACTACGTTGGCACTCACGTTGGTGACAACATTGATTTATTGCACGATTGGATTTCTGCAGGGACTTACCAAGATGTTGGAAGTCAGTGCAAATCCTGATACCGCAATCGTGTTTTCGATCAACATGGGCGATAACCTCGAGTATTCATCGATTCCGATGAGTACGTCCGGGTTGATCAGCGGAAGTGTGGACGGAGTAGGAATCACGCACGGCGTGCACGACATTTCGCCCGAGCTGTTTCTCGGTACTCAAATGGATTTACCCGGTGTGGAAGATGCATTTGGATTGTTGCGAGGAGTCACGAGAGAGGTGTTTCAGGTACGTCGCAGTGTTCAGATTGTCGAAGGCGATTGGATGCAGCCGGGTGAAATCCTCGTAGGAAAACTCGCTGCTGTCAAACTGGGGCTCAATCCGGGCGACATCCGAGTTGGTGGTGAACTTACATTTGAAGGCCAGTCATGGAAAATTGCCGGCCTGTTAGATTCAGGAGGCGGAATTTTTGATTCAGAGATTTGGTGCCGGCTGACTGATTTGCAGCAGGCGACACGTCGGGAAGATCTCAGCCTCGTGGCGATTTCCTGTGAACAGGAGTCCGCGTTTGCTGAATTGAATCTTTTCTGCAAACGACGATACGATTTGGAAATTCAATCAATGTCAGAAAGCGAGTACTTTGAGACGCTTAACAAAGACTATCAACCTATTCACAAGCTGGGATGGTTGATGGTCATTTTAATTTCGATAAGTGGATTGTTTGCCGGTATCAACACAATGTATGGCGCAGTGGTGGGACGGACCAGAGAATTAGCGATGTTGCAAACGATCGGTTATGGACGTAAAGCCATTCTGTCCAGTTTGATTCAGGAAGGTGCCTTATTGGGTATGGCTGGTTCCGTACTGGGATTTCTGATTTGCAGAGAATTCGTGCATGGTGTGTCAGTCAAATTCACGATGGGAGCCTTTGGATTGCAGTTGGACCAATGGGCAGTGATTAGTGGATGTCTGTCGGGCATTTTGGTGGGTGCGATCGGAGCGTTCGCGCCAGCGATTCAGTCATTAAGGAAGGATATTACAACGGGACTAAAACATGTTTAGGGATTTAACCATGAAATTTTTATTAATAGATAGACGGAGTTTTGGTTCCTTTAGTCTGTTCGGTTTACTGAGCCTTTTGGTTTTGGTTTCCGGATGCGGGCAAAAGGAAGAAGCGAACAAAGTGCCCGCCGGTCCATCCGAGTTGGGTAAAACTATGCTTTTAACAGCAGAACCTTCCGAGGCACTGAATGTAGGCGACGTTTTCAAATTGGAAGAATCGCAGGACACGGTGGTCGTGGTGGGACGCATCGGTGGTAGTCGTAATCCTTGGGTGGATGGACTGGCAGCATTTACGTTCACAGATTTGTCACTGACAGCGTGTAGTGAAATCCCTGGCGATGACTGTTCCACGCCCTGGGATTTCTGTTGTGAGCCGGATTTGAATACGAATACCTTACTTGTCCAAATGGTCAATCAAGATGGTTCGTTGATTGATCAGGACGCTCGTCAACTCTTGGGCGTTGGTGAATTGGATACCGTTGTGGTGGAAGCCAGCGTGTCGAAGGATGATTCGGGTAACGTGACGTTGTCTGCCTCCAAACTCTACATCAAAAAGTCCTCGTAGGTTTAAAACATGACAGACGACAAGATTGATTTAAGCGAATTGGCTCTTGAGCGATCGGCTTCGAAACCAACGCCTCGTAGTCGTTCCCAGATGGTTATGTTTTCAAAGTGGCTTGTACCTCTGTTGGTGCTTACCGGCTTTGGAGCGGTTTTGTACTGGGCCGTGCTGCCGGGGTTGATGACTGGAATCAAAGTGACGGCAGTTAAAGTACGCGTTGATCAGGGAGTTACGTCAGCAGCCGGCACGCCGTTGTTCCGTGCTTCGGGATGGGTCGAGCCGCGTCCGACACCGGTCTATGTGTCGTCGCTCATTACGGGAACGGTCAAATCACTGCTGGTTGTTGAAGATCAGGATGTTAATGAGGGCGAGTGTGTTGCTACGTTGGTGGATGATGATGCCAAACTTGCTCTGCGGGAGGCCCGGGCTGAAGTCTTGAACAAAGAAGGGATGTTGAAGCAGGCTCAATTCAGACTTGCAGCCGCTCAAATCGACTTTGATCAGCCCGTAGTCAAACAGGTGGCTGTTGCCAGAGCTGAACAGAGTCTGGCAGCGATCAATACGTCCTTGAGTGAATTGCCTGAACAAATTGTTCAGGCTCAGGCCACTTTGGTATTTGCAAGTGAAGATTTGGAAAGTAAATCGCAGGCAGGTACAGCCGTTTCGCGGATTGAAATTGACGAAGCGAACGCGGTGCACAAATCTGCTGTTGCCAAGCTGCGGGAATTACAATTGCGACAGCAGGGATTGACCAAACAGTTGGAAACGGCAACTGCCGTGCTGGATTCAACGCGGTTGGATTTGGAATTAAATAACGATGCGACTAATGAATTGGGGCAGGCCAAAGCTGCGGAACAGATCGCCAGAGCTGAACTGGAGCGAGCCGAGGTACATGTTGAAGAAGCCGAATTAGAATTGGCTCGTACCAAAATCATCAGCCCGGTAAATGGGAAAGTGATGCGGTTAATGACCAGTCCGGGAGGACATCTCTCAGGTGGGCCGGGAAGTCAGGGCCATCATGTCGGTGGTGTTGCTGTCATGCTTTATGATCCGGCCTCGCTGCAGGTACGAGTGGATGTGCGATTTGAAGATGTTCGTCGCGTATCGCTTGGTCAACAGGTTCTTATTGAATCCCCGGGATTGGAAGAGGCGTTGGAGGGTGTCGTATTACGACTTAATCCAGTAGCAGATATTCAAAAGAACACGTTGGAGGTGAAAGTCAGTGTCGCCGGTGTGCATCCAACTCTCAAACCAGAGATGCTCATGAACGTGACATTTTTGGCTCCCGCTGACGACGAAGCTGAATCTCAAAAAGCGACGTCAGGTTCCGCGGTGTTTGTACCGGATTCTCTCGTGATTCGCGAGGACCAATCGACCTATGTTTGGGTTGTGGATGGAGTCACGCAGACTGCTCTAAAACAAACAATCGTGGTCGATTCGCAGGTTCTGGGAGGCTGGGTGGAAGTTCTGGAAGGCCTCAATCTAAGTTCCCAGTTAATAAAGAGCAGTTCCGAACCGTTGTTGCCGGGTGCGAAAATCTCAGTCACGGAATATGTACAGGAGTGAGTTATCACAATGGCATTAATTGAAGTCCGAGAGCTAACCAAAACGTACACTAAAGGTGATAGTGTCATTGAGCCATTGAAGAATGTTTCTCTGGATATTGAACAGGGTGAATTGATTTCGTTGATGGGAGCAAGTGGTACCGGGAAGTCCACTTTGCTCAATCTTATTGCAGGAATTGATGCTCCCGATTCAGGAGAGATTTCCGTGGCCGGGACAGTGATTACCGGTCTGTCGACGTCGCGTCTGACTCGGTGGCGGGCAGATAATATTGGCTATATTTTTCAAACGCATAATCTGATTCCAGTGCTAACTGCTTATGAAAATATTGAATTACCATTATTGCTGTTACCTATCAGTAAACCGGAAAGACAACGTCGTGTTGAAATCGCACTGGAAGCGGTGGGACTGACGGATCGAGCGGATCACTTTCCTCGGCAGATGTCCGGTGGGCAGGAGCAGCGAGTGGGGATTGGTCGAGCGATCGTAACGAACCCGCTGGTAATTGTGGCGGACGAACCTACGGGGGATTTGGATGGCGAGACGTCTGATCAAATTCTGAATTTGTTGTACAACCTGAATCAGCAGCTTGGGACAACCTTATTGATGGTGACCCACGATGCCGATGCCACACGTATTGCTTCGCGTCGTTTGCGGTTGGTGCAGGGGCAAATTGAAGAGCAACAATTGATCGGAGCTATGAATGATGGATAGGCTTAAACTGGCATGGAAGGCGGTCATCCGACGGCCTGTGCGATCAGTGTTGATTATCTTTGGCGCAGCGATGTCGGTATTTCTTTTTTGTGTGATTGGCAGTGTCCAGTCCGGGCTGAATTCACTATTGGGCCAGCAGGAAGCAGATCGTCGATTAGTTGTTTTTCAAGAAAATAAATTCTGTCCTGCAACAAGCCATTTGCCAGAGATTTACGAGGGTGAATTGCGCAAATTGGACGGAGTGGATGACGCGGTTCCCATTCAGGTGTTTACCAATAACTGTCGAGCTAGTTTGGATGTCGTGGTTTTTTTGGGCGTGCCACCTGAGAAGTTAAGAACGATTCGTGATATGGAATTAGAGCAGGGGAGTTGGGATGACTACATTGGCCGCAGCGATGCAGCGGTCATTGGGAAGGATGTTGCAACTCGTCGAGGAATCAAGGTTGGTGAAACGTTTTCGATTGGATCGTATACGATTTGGGTTGCCGGGATTTTCAGTTCGACGAATCCAGCTGAAAATAGTTACTTCTACACGCATTTAGATTATTTGCAGCGAGGTGGTATGGCGATCGGCGATGGCTTTGTCACTCAGTTTGAAGTGTTGCTGGATGCAACAGCGGATCCGCTGAAATTGCAGACAGAAATCGACTTGTTGTTCGCTTCGGCACAAATTGCGACGGATACCAGAACGAAGGGGGCTTTTCAGCAAAAGAGCTTAGGCGATTTAACTCATGTTATCCAATTTTCCTCTGTGTTGGGGTATGCCTGTGTTGGATTGTTATTCGTATTGTTAATGACCACCAGTCTGATGGGGATTCAGGATCGGTTGAAGGAATTAGCTGTGATGAAAGTGCTTGGGTTTTCAAGGTTTTACGTTTTTCAGGGTGTTTTAGCCGAGACAGTGTTGGTGGGCGTGTTTGGCGGAGCATTGGGAGTTGTCGCTGCTGTGTTGATGATCACACAGAATCCTTTTTCACTGAGTGCTGAAGCTGTTACGATAGCGTTTGTTGCATCCTGGCAATTGAGTTTACAGGCGATTCTGTTTTCAGTCATAGGAGCCATAGCAGCAGGCCTTTTACCTGCCTGGTTCGCTGCCAACCACCCAACAATCTCGGCCTTACAGGACGCTTAGCAGAGTGAATACGCAAAAAATGAGAGTAAAGATGAGTGAACGAATACGAGTACTAATAGTTCTGCTTTGGTGTCAAACCTCGCTCGAGTTGTTTGCACAGACACAAGTCATGGTTGATGTATCCGATCAAGCTCAGCGGATTCATCGCAGTACATTCGTTTTTGATGGGCATAACGACTTACCGTATACTCTGCGGAAGGAGGCGTCCTCTTCTTTTACAAAGATGGATATCGCTAAGGACCAGCCAGCCATCCATACGGATATTCCACGACTGCGAAAAGGAAATGTCGGCGCACAATACTGGTCGGTCTATGTACCAGCTTCGACCGCTTATCGAGGAGAAGCCCTGAGTCAGACTCTTGAGCAAATTGAGATCGTCCATGCGATGATGAAGAAATATCCTGAGACGTTCGCTCTTACCAAAACCTATCAGGAAATTATAAAGGCTCGTAAACAGGGAAAAATCGCTTCGCTGATCGGAGTCGAAGGGGGACATTCCATTGAAGACTCGATGGCCAACCTCCATCGGCTGTTTAAACTCGGAGCACGCTATATGACCCTGACACACTCGGATACTCTGGCCTGGGCAGACTCCGCTACAGATGACTCCAGGCATCAGGGATTAAACGAGTTTGGAGTGGCAGTCGTACAGGAGATGAACTCGCTGGGAATGATCGTTGATCTGTCCCATGTTTCAGAAGCCACGATGCACGATGCATTAGATATCAGTGAAGCTCCAATTATGTTTTCTCATTCCTCAGCTCGAAGTGTAGCGGATCACGTACGTAATGTGCCTGATGCAGTGCTCAAACGAATGGCTGACAATGGCGGGATCGTGATGGTCAATTTCTTTTCAGGATTCGTTGATCCGGAAGCCGCGAAGATCATGTCCAATATGTTCGACGTCTCACGTGAACTACGAATGAAGTATGAAGATGACGAACAATATAGTGCCGCGATGACCCGTTGGCGAGCCGCCAATCCCTATCCGCCGGGGACGATTCACGATGTCGTGGATCATATCGAACACATTATTAAGGTGGCCGGGATTGATCATGTAGGTATCGGATCGGATTACGATGGAGTCTCCAAATTGCCACTTGGTCTCGAAGATGTTTCGACCTATCCGCGGATTACGCAACTGCTGCTTGACCGGGGGTTTTCAAAAAGGGACATCGATAAGATCATGAGTGCAAATATGATGCGGGTGATTCGGCAGGTAGAACGAGTCGCCCGAAATCGCTAAACAATATTGGTCTGAAAAGTAAAGTTGAGAGGGAGTTTTATGAAGAAAATGAGGTTGTTTCTGGTCGTATTATTTGCAGTGATGTTTGCGGAGACAGTTAAGGCGGATCGGATGAACTCCAAGTATGCGATCGTGATTCATGGTGGTGCCGGTAGTGCCATTTCCAATGAAGCATTCGTCGCTGCTCGGGAAGAAGTACTCGAACAAGCCCTTGATGCCGGTGTCAGGATTCTCTCAAAGGGCGGTACAAGTTTAGATGCTGTGGAACAGGTGATTCGTATTCTCGAAGACTCACCTTTGTTTAATGCCGGTCGCGGAGGCGTACTAACTGCTCAGGGGATCAACGAACTGGATGCAACGATTATGGATGGTCGCACCCGAGCCTGTGGGGCAGTAGGTGGTGTGACGACGGTGAAGAATCCGATTTCGTTGGCTAGACGAGTTATGACAGAGACTCGCCACGTTCTGTTGGTCTCCGAAGGCGCAGATCAATTTGCCGCTCAGCTAGACGATCCAGCGATTGAAATTGTTGCTCCGGAATACTTTCGTACGGAGAAACAGGTAGAGCGACTGAAACGAGTGAAAGAGCGAGAAGAACTTACAACCAAAGAGAAAATGGGGACGGTCGGTTGTGTAGCCCTTGATCGAAATGGTAATCTCGCGGCAGGAACATCGACGGGCGGGCTGGTTAACAAAAAACATGGTCGTCTGGGAGATTCCCCGATCATCGGAGCAGGTACCTATGCGAATAATACAACCTGCGGTATTTCATGCACGGGGGTTGGTGAAGACTTCATCCGTCATGCCATTGCGTATGATATTCATGCCCGGATGCATTATGGAAAGCAAAAACTGGAGTCCGCCGTTGAGCAAGTATTGAAGAGTGAAAAATACCCGATTGTGGGAGGCGTGATTGGGATTGATCTTCAGGGTTCGATCACAATGCAGTTTAATACCGATGGAATGGCTCGAGCCGCAGCTGACTCAACCGGCTTGCGAGTCATTAAGGCCGGCAAGTAAATAAGATCATTGGTACGGTTAAGGCTGGTGATGACAACTGGTTAACAGATTCACCAAGGTCTGCTATAACCAGCAAAGACAAAGTTGATTTTTTAAATAACAAATGGATCGAAAATGACCACTAGTTCACAAAAGATGGCCGTGTTTGTATTTTGTTTAGGGATAATCTCCGGATGCACGAATGAGCAACCAGTTGAAAGTACAAAGACAGAAGTGCAGCCTGGCCAGACGGCAGAGACGGTTCCCTCGAATTCCCCGACTCAGCAGATTGCAGAACCAATCCCGGAGCTGAACAAAGCGGAAATCATTGAGGCCCATGTTAGAGCAGTTGGTGGTTCGGAAGCGATCAGAAAAATAAAATCCATTATCAGGGTTTCGGAAGTCATATCCAGATCAGCAGCCGGAGAAGCAACCGGAACAACAACAGAAGTTCTTGACTTGGCAAGAGAGCGTGGACGCGTCGATACGGACCTAGGGGAATTCAAACAAGCCAAGGGATGGGTAGGGCAACAAGGCTGGAGAGTAAGTACGTTGGAACCGTTGCGAGCAAGCACCTTTGACGAAGTGGGATTAGATAATATCGTGGTTCCTATTAGCATTGTTCAGGCAATCTCGGGAGATTTTGGTACAGAAGCTTTTCGGTCCATCGAAAAGGTTCAGTTCAATGGCAAGCCCTGTTTCAAACTGACCATTGTGGGCGATCCTCTGATGGTCTATTTGGACGCGTCCACCAAGTTGATTGAAGGACTCGAACTTGAAGAATTCATGGTGATTTATCTGGGCGACTACAAAGAAGTCGAAGGGGTGCAGATGCCCCATTACTCGAAAACGGACATTACAGTATTGCAGACGTCGTTCGTTTCCAAGGTTCAGCAAGTGAATTTCAATCGTGAGATCACCGACGATCAGTTGGCAAAGCCTGCTAAGTAGAGCTCCCTGGCGATCACCTTCACTCCGTTAGAATGTTGGGAACACGATAAACTTTGATCGCAAAAATCCCAATGCTAGCTTTCTTCGAACTGCAAGACTTGGCCGTTCAGTTTGTATTTGTTGGTATTTCAGCTAAACGGCGTTGTTTGATGATGGTCCAGTGCAATCCAATGGCTGGCAGGAACAGGAAGACAATGACTAATGTCTTTAAGAGGGCCAGGCTACCGAACATCATGGCATTATAGGTCGTCCGTTCGAGTGGGACGATTGCATTGTGCAAAGCATAAGTTCGGTCGGTTATGAAAAGGAATGGTAGGAAGGCGATCGTCAATAAGAATCCTACTAAACTGGCTCGATAGAGAGCTTTGGTGATCAACCACAGTGGTTCAAGTTTTTCATTACTGGTTTCAGCCATGGATTTTCCTTTACTCATATGTCGAACCGATCATTGTTTATTCTTTGACTCTATTCGGCCTGAAGATTCGCATTACTTGGTCATTTGATTGCAGAATGAAGGGGCGGAATTCCTGATAGAACTCATTTAGCGATAAGCCCATATGTTTTTCGAAGGCCGCTGCTTTCCCGAGTTTTGGAATATCAAAGTACCATTTTTTAAGGACCACGACTTCCTGCACTTGTTTCACATGGATTAGGTAGGCCGTCGCCCAGGCTCCGAGCATGTAATAAACCTGAGCAGAGCCACCCTCTTCCCAGTACTCTTCGTTTTCCAGTTTCCAGTTAGGATTTTTGACGACGAATTCATTGATACTTGGTCGTCCGATATTGGCACCTGTTTTTTTAAGTTGCAGCATGTAATCTTCGAAATCTATCAGGCCGAGGTTCTCCATAAACTTCGCTGAGCTATAGGAAGCCATACCTTCTGCCATCCAGGAGTTAATGTGCTTGTCAGAGCTTCGGCTTTGTTTGGTATCACAATGTGCCATTTGGAAGACATGGTGATATTCGTGCAGAGCCCCCCACGTGTTTTCAATCGGATTTTGTTCGCGCCCTTTGGCATTCGTCGTCACATCTTCATAAAGAATTGGAGGATTCTGGGTCCAGGTGAGACCTCCTTCGGACTTCCCTGCCAAAACCGCATTTATCTCATTGATAACATTTGGGCGTCCTAGAAATTCGTCGATTTGTTGTTTTCGGGTCTGAGTCTTGGAGTTTGGATTGACCCGGCTTCTCGCGCGTTGTCGATAGATTTGACGGACACTGTCCTGGTTATCTGCACTAAGTAGATAAACATAATAAGGGCCATAGTTCCCAAAGTAGTCGATGGCATAACGTAGGCCTCGTTGGTAGTTCCTGCTCAGTGAACCATCTTTGTTCAGCCCGTCAGCGATAAGTAGGGTCGGAGCGGAGATGCCGGAGGCCCCTTTTCGGTTCTCGGGGTCTTGCGCAGATGTCATTCCGGTAATAGCGTATGACAGTAGAAAAGTTAACGTAAAAGAAAGCCGCATTCCGATAGCTCCTGAGGTGTCAGATATTCGTCGTCTTTGTCGCTGCTTCTCTTTTATAATCAATTTATGGCCAAGGTACGGAATAATCGGGGCTCTCGGAGTCCTGTTCCTGTTGCCGTGATTCACGGAAACAAATCCCAATCTGCTCGTCAAAAAGCACTGGCAGCGTTTCGAGCAAAGAAAGTTCGTGTCTTGGTGGCCACCGATGTCGCGGCCCGTGGGATTGATATTGATAATGTGGCACATGTTGTGAATTACGATTTGCTCAATGAACCAGAATCTTATGTTCATCGAATTGGACGGACTGGACGCGCGGGAGCCGAGGGAATAGCCGTGTCTTTCTGCTCGGGCGAAGAACTTGATTATTTGGATGAGATTGAGAAGTTAATCGGAATCAAGATTGAACGAGATCCAAACTCGATTAAGCCTGCGTGGAAACCGAAACCAAAGCAAGGTGGCGGACAACGACGACGAGGTGGTAATTCCTCCGGTCGTGAAGGAGCTAAGAATGGTAGACGTTCAAAACCGTCTTTGTTGAATCATCGCTCTCCCAAACGGGGGTCTCGGGGTGGGAAACGCAACACAAAGGAAAATCAACGTAGTGTCGTTGTCTAGGCACTCGGCGGGCTATCTCCCAAACTAATTCTTATCTGAAATCACCGTTGCATATGCCTCGAGCGCAGTTTGGAATCCGACTCGACCAAGTCCCAACCTGACGAAGGTATCATCGAATCCCAGGCATTTGCCGGGAAGCAGGACAATTCCATGGTTTTGTGCCAGGTGATGGCAATGAGCAGTCGCCGACTCAAAGCCAATTTTTGCGAGGTTGACTTCAATGAAAGCAACGGAACCTGCTAGTGGTCGACGCCAGATGAAATGTTCCGGGAAGCGGGCAAAAAATGCTTCACATAGCTTTAGATTTTGCCGGATAATCGCTTTACTACGCTCAGCAAGATTCTCTTTGACGAGGAGAGCTTTTCGAGCAAGAAATTCGGTTGGTCCCGCAGGACAGATGGTAGTGTAGTGTTTCCAGTTTATTAGTTCGTCGCGAAGATCTCTGTTACGGATCACTAACCATCCGGCTCGCAAGCCTGGCAGCCCATACGTCTTTGACAATCCGCTAAGCACAATCGACTTTTCATAAAGGTCGGCTGCCGACGGAATGGTTGGTTCAAATTCGAGGCCGCGATAGATCTCGTCACAGAATAACCATACATTGTGCTTTCGAGCCAATTTGATCAAACGATTAAATTCAGAGTTTGACGGGACGTAGCCGGTTGGATTGTGAGGGAAATTGACCACAAGCATTCGAGTTTGCGGCCCAATGATCGATTCCAATTGGTCAAAATCCAGTTCCCAGCGTTTTGTCCCGGGGACCAGATTCCAGGCTAGGACCTCACGGCATAAATGTCGGGCAACATTATTTAAGGCATCGTAGGCAGGTCGTAAGGCGATGACTTCATCTTCTGGTTCCAGCAGTGTTTGCATCGCAAGGTAGATGCCCTCAACCGGAGAGGTTAAGACGACGATGTCTTCGCTCCTCACCTCAGTGTACATTTCTGAAATTTGGGAACGAAGTTGGGGATCGCCCTGAGATTCCGTATATCCCAGTGTCAGGTCTCCCAACTCTTCCAAGGAAGAACCGGATAATCGCAATAGTTCACCGACCGACATGGTTTCACAGTCGGACGGGGCTAAAAGATACCGAGCTGAAAACTCATACTCAGCAAAGAACTGTTCAGTAAGAAAGGGTTCTATTCTCATGGTCACGAGTTATCCGGGAAGAGTAGGAGGAACGTGTTTAAGTTCAACGGTTCAAATAACAGAATGTGGCGGAGTACGAAAACACACTAGGTTCCTGTTCTAGTACCTGTTCCCTTACTTTGCAACAGCTTGTCAAGAAGTTCAAAAACGGATACGCGGCTGGGTGTGGCAATCAAATCTGCTTCACCGTTCGAGAATATTGAAATTGGGATGACCGGGTGGGACGGCGTATTTTTATCAGGCAAAGGTTTGTGGAATCCCTAAGGTGCGGTGGATTCTGTGAGAATACGAAACGACCTTCACTGGGCAAGTCATTTCTGGTGTGTTAGGGTCAAATCTCTGAGTTGATAGAATATTGGTGGAAAGAAATCATGATGTACCAAATACAAAGATTCCTGGTTTGCCTAATAACATTCTTTTTGACGTCACTGATGTGCGAATCTGGATTGTGCGATGAATCCGTAACTTTCCGCACAATGACGTGGAACATCTGGCACGGCGGTCGTGAGGATGGTGAGAAAATTGGGCCACAACGTGTCGTTGAAGTTATTCGACAAAGCAAAGCAGATATCGTCGCGATGCAGGAGACGTATGGCTCGGGAGAGTGGATCAGTGAACAGCTGGGTTATCACTTTCACCCCCGTGGTACGAACGTTTCTATTCATAGCCGCTATCCGGTGCTTGAGGATATTTCCGTTTTCGAAAAATTCAAGTGTGTTGGCGCATTATTGGAACTACCAGGAGATCGTAAACTTGCTTTCTATTCCATTTGGCTTCCCTACAACAAAGAAATCTGGGTGGAGGGGACTCGAGACGTTAACGATTTAGAGGCTCTGAAATACGCCTGTGATGCTTCCCGCCAAGACTTGGAAAAAATGTGGGCTTTAATTCAACAGCGGCTTAGCCATCCTCAGTACGCAGGGATTCCGATCGTGATCGCAGGTGATTTTAACAGTATGTCGCATCTTGATTATATCAAGCCATTTCGGGACCAATTTGATGGCGTTGTCCTCGACTGGCCCACCAGTCATATCCTGAGCGATGCCGGATTTCGGGATGCTTGGCGGGAAAATCATCCTGAAGTCAACCGTATGAAAGATCGCACCTGGACACCACGCTTCCCCAAACAACAACAAGATCGCATTGATTTTATCTATTACCGTGGTTCCCAACTGGATGCTCGAGATGCCATCGTCGTTGATCAACATGCTCAGAAATTCCCTTCCGATCATGCCGCGTTGGTGACTGAATTCTCATGGGATGCTCCAGTAACAGGCCAGACCTTCCGCGCGGTTTCTTACAATATTAAACATGGTTTGGGGAATGATGGCCGCCTCGATTTGGAACGTACCGCGGCCTTGTTAAATAACTTGCATGCCGATTTCATCGGCTTACAAGAGGTCGATAATAAAGTGAAACGTAGTGGCATGGTCGACCAGGCTCAAACGCTGGGGAGATCGTTAAAGATGCACTCCGCGTTCGGTTCTTTTATGGACTATCAGGGCGGTCAGTATGGATTGGCGATTCTTTCAAAGCATCCGATCGTGGCCGCGAAAGACATCAGACTGCCAACAGGTAATGAGCCACGAGTGGCTTTGGCCTGTAAGGTTCGGTTGCCTGATCAACGTGAAATTATGGTGGTCAATTTACATTTTGATTGGGTCGAAGATGATGAATTCCGGTTTCAACAAGCCAAAGAGTTGGCTAAATATCTAAATACCCTGACATTACCTTATGTGTTGATGGGGGACTTCAACGACCAACCTAAATCTCGTACGTTGGATTTACTTTCCAGCGACAGCTTAGCTGCCGCCAAACCCAATCAGGATCGGTTTACTTTTTCGGCTACCAAACCCACCATGGAAATTGACTTTATTTTCATGGCCCCTCGGCAAGCTTGGCAATTCAATTTCAGCCGCGTCTTCGAGGGAAAATTGACCTCTGATCATCGACCGATTTTGGCAGTCATTGAACTGAAGCCGTAAGCGTGAGTGAATCGATAGATCACTCAAGGCAGAACAATTTCTAATCGTTTATCTTCACATTCCAGAAAACGGAAGATTTCAAGCTTGACTCCGTACTTAGGTACGGAGTTATAATTCTGACATGGAACAAGATTTACAAGAACAAATGACGATTGGGGTTCTGGCCAAAGAGGCTGGGGTTGGGGTGGAAACGGTTCGTTTCTATCAGCGAAAGGGCTTGCTGAAGACGCCTGAACGAACGTCAGGCTTTCGCAAGTACACTCAAACCGATCTTCGGCAGATCAAGTTTATCAAAAGAGTTCAGGAGCTTGGTTTCACGCTCAACGATGCGCAATCTCTCCTGAAGATTACTTTTTGTTCTCCAAAGACTCAGCCTTTGCTGGAGCAGGTTTGTAACGAGAAGATCGAACAAATTGAAAAAAAAATAGCTGATTTGAATGGCATGTTGGATGAGTTACGTCAGTTTTACCAATCATGCGCTTGTGAATCGTCGAATAATATCCAATGCAGCCTTCTGGATTGTTTTGAAAACGAATGGGAATGCTGTGACAACTCTAATGGGAGAAAGAAATGAAAGCTTCTTGTGAATGCTGTAACACCGGCAAATGTGTATGTAGCAATAGTGCATGTAACTGCTGCTGTGGGTCTGCTGCCTGTAATTGTGCTTCGTCGTGCGTTTGTGGCGATTGCTGCGAAACGTGTTGCTGATTAACGCCACGTTAAAAAACCGTTACTTAGCTTTAACAGCGAAAAGGCATATCTTAGGGGTGGATCGCTTAGCCGATGACAATCACCCCTATAGATTTGTTCTTGGCGGCGGTTGTATGAAATTATTTTTGTAAGATCTGTTTCCAGCCCCAGCGGTACAAATTTCGTGAATCGGCATAACGGCCACGAGAGGAGCCGCTTCCTAGGACGACCAGGACCATTTCCTTTCCATCCCGTTGGCAGGCCGATACGAGACAGGCACCTGCGGCGCTTGTGGTACCGGTCTTGATACCGATATAGCCATCAATGGCCAAGAGCTGGTTGGTGTTTTTCCAGAGGATATTCCGCTGTGAGCCCGACTTGGAAGCAACCGTGCATCCATGCTGACGGGTTTGCACATAGTGACGAAAGGATTCGAGTTTCATCGCCGCCGTCGCAAGTTTGACCAGATCTGCTGCCGTCGATCGATGCCCCGGAGCTGTCAGGCCGTGGGGGTTTTTGAAATGGCTGTCTTGCATTCCTAGCGATGTTGCCTTGTCGTTCATGGCTAGGATGAATAAGTCATAGCTTGATTTTTTCTCATTGGATTTTGCCAGACGTGGCCCAAAGTGCTCAGCAAGAGCGACCGCGGCGTCATTGCCAGATGGCAGCAGGAGTCCATACAGCAATTCTTTGACCGTCAATATTTCACCGGCACGCACGCTGCTGGTCGAACCGGGCGTTCTATCCGCCCGTTCTGAAAAGTTGATTTTTTCTGCGAGGACCGCTTCATTTTGCGCAGCCTGTTGCAGCACGAGATAAGCGGTCATAATCTTTGTCGTGCTTGCGATATCCAGTTTTTCGTCTTTGTTGGAATGGAAATGGATGGTTCCATCTGCAAGGTTTGCCATTGCCCAGGACTTGGCGGTGACAAATGGAACGCCGTCTAACGGATCGGCTCGTTTTTTTGTTAGCTTCTCTCGATTGATGACTGCGGGGGCAGCGACCGGTTTGCTTTCCGTTAGAAGTGTGCCAAGAGCTGTCCAGTCGTCCTGATCGAAAGTTCCGTCAGCTGGGAGTTTATGGTTTTTCTGGAAACGAATGACAGCAGCCTTGGTAGCTGGGCCAAAGTCACCGTCCACTGCGAGGTTGGGAGTGGGTTTTAATTTTGCATTCAAAGTCCGTTGTAAATCTTCTACTATCCGCCCGAACGATCCGCTTGCCAGTTTGATCGGTTTTGAGTTCGGCTCTTGCAACACAGTAAGGGAGTGGAGGAGTTTCGCTATAGTACCCTGTGCATAATTTGCGGGCATCACCACCATCTTGATCAAACTTGCGGTTCGTATGCAGTGATCTTCTTGGAGGCAGATGGTTTGCATCGAGTTGAGGAAATTCATTCCGACAGCACCAGTGTCGTCGTGCCGCATGTCATGTTGCCTGATTGAACGTTGCAGATTCTCCGGTGACAAATCATGGGAAAAGGCATCCATCGGAGGACTGAAAAACAGAAGCAGAGAAAGTAGGCTGATCAAGCGTATCGTCATGGTTGCATTAATTTAGGGCGTCGTTGAAAGGTCTCCGCCAATGTGGCGAACTTTGTTTGCACATTATATCATTGGCCCTCTGTCTTTGTCGGCGTTCCAGCGGCCTTGAGTTATTCATAGTCCGAGCCTACAAAATTAAACTCAATAGACAATGGGTTCTTTTCAGGTTTGGATTCCTGAAAACTTTCGTTGATGCGCAAAACTAACGAGCAATCGAGTTGAAAAGGTTGTCATTTTTCAGACAAAGCTCGACAAAACCAGGATTAATTCGATAATAACGGTGTCAAAATATATTGGTGGATTTGCAGGCATTTCCACGCTGTCGTTATCGTTTCTAATTGGATTCTACTATTATGAAAAACCATCCACGCCGTCAGTTCCTGAAGAAATCAATCGTTGCGACTGCTGGACTTGGTTTTCTGCCAGTTTCAGCAAATGCGGCTACTGCCCCGGGTAAATCTGCTAAAGGCATGAAGTTCGGCTTGGTAACCTACCTTTGGGGTAAGGATATGGATCTTCCCACCTTGTTGGATGTATGCGAAAAATCCGGAGTATTGGGCGTGGAATTACGTACTCAACATGCTCATGGTGTTGAACCGGCATTATCCAAAGCACAAAGAATGGAGGTCAGGAAACGTTTTGCCGATAGCCCCGTAGAATTGGTAGGTTACGGTTCCAATGCTCAATATCACGAAAACGACCCAGCTAAGGTCCAAGCCAACATCGCTTTGACAAAAGAATACCTGCGTTTGATGCATGATTGTGGTGGCAGTGGTGTTAAGGTGAAGCCGAATGGTTTTGTGAACGACGTTCCCCGAGAAAAGACGATCGAGCAAATTGGGTTGGCTTTGAATGAAGTCGCAAAATTTGGGAATGATCTGGGACAGGAGATTCGTGTGGAGGTTCATGGGCGAGGTACCAGTGAGTTACCTGTCGTACGCGATATCTTCAAAGTTGCCACTCATCCCAACGCCACGGTTTGCTGGAACTCCAATGATGTTGATCTTGACGGTGCCGGACTCACCGAAAACTTTGACATGGTGAAGGATCGATTCGGTAGCACGGTTCACATCCGCGAACTGAATGTAGGCAAATATCCATATGCCGAATTGATGAAAAAGTTCAATGCCCTGAACTACAAAGGATGGATTTTGCTGGAAGCACGAACCAACCCGGCCGATAAGATAGCGGCATTGATCGAGCAGCGAAAGATCTTTGAACGCATGACTACCTGATCATTGTCTGCCTGTCTTCCCAACATCAGGTTAAAATTCCAGCGACATCTGCGTGTAAAAGAATCGGGCATCGCCGGAATGAGGTACGCCAGGGGTTGTTTGATAGTACGCACCGGCAAAGAAGTGCGAATAACCAAGTTGAAATTTCAGCCGCTCATTCAGTTTCAGAGTTGCCAGTAAGTCAATTTCATGGCCCAAGCTGCTGCTACCGGAGGTGTTTGCCCCGAGTCCTGCAAACGGAGTCATGTTGGTGTTGTAGGGAACATCCGCACTATTCGCGAGACTGAAATAATGATAGTGGACTCTCAGTTCAAGTGACTCGGTCGGTTGGTAATCCCATCGCACATTGACGTCATTTAGATTGCGACGCCCGAATAAATCGATGTAACCAAGGTGACGATGGGCTCGCGGGAAGTAGTGGTGCCACCCATTTCCAGGGGTATCACTACCAGAGGCCCATTCGTAGTAAACCCACAATTGACCAGGTATTTTGCCTTTCAATTCCGTTCCTAGTCCAATGACAGCTAAACCAGCTAAATGGTTTGTCTGGTCAGGATTTATGCCAGCCTGCACACCGCCCTCAAACTCATAAAGCAAATCACCGCGGGCCCCTTTTGAATGGGCTCCGAAGGTGTCATATCGAGCACCGGTGTTATCTAGTTCCAGCGTCAACCAGTAGTAACTCCGCGTGATGTCTTCATTGACTTGCTGGTGGGTGTTGACCCCATACAGGCGGACGTCATAGTTCGTCTGATTGAAATCATTAGGTTGCATGGATAAGGGATGAAGATAGTATGCCTCTAAGTCAAAGTTCTCGTTTTCCAGAGAAAGCTGCAGACCATCAAATGCTCGTCGAGTATTCGCCCATTCCCCTTCACCAACCAAACGTGTCGAACCGATATCAAGTGACCTTCTCCCCACTTTTGCCTGCAGGCGATCGTTAAGTGTGATGTCAGCGTAAGCTTGATGAAGATCCAGACGATCAACTTCATTTCCTCGTGCCGGGAAGTTTTCCAGAGTGCTTTCGGCATCGAGCATTTCGACGTACAGATTCAAGTGGTCATTGAACTTTCCGTCCATCCATAGTCGTGTGCGATATAGCAGGAAGTCATCGTCCGTTCCGGTTAGACCAAGCGAATTGGCAAGGGTTGGCGAGGGACGATGATTGTTCTCATGGTGGTAACGCATGCGGAATTCACCGCCGAATTCGAA
>DEAW01000069.1 GCA_002348315.1 Planctomycetaceae bacterium UBA2972
GTTTTCACCACTACTAAGCGTGTCGAATTTCGCGATACTGACGCGGCCGGCATTATGCACTTCTCGGCGTACTTCACTTATATGGAAGAGGCGGAGCACGAGTTGTTACGCAGTATCGGCTCAAGCGTCGTGCTCAATGCCGGTGAAGAAACCGTAAGTTGGCCACGCGTTTCTGCCACGGCCGAGTACCGCGGGCCCGTCCGTTTTGAAGACGAGATGACAATCGAAGTCCGGGTTAAGCGGTTGGGTTCCCGCAGTATTACCTACCACCATCAGTTTCTAGTCAATGATCAGCTCATCGCCACCGGTGAGATTACTGCCGTCTGTTGTCGAATTGAGCATGGTGAAAAACCCTCCTCACGGGAAATCCCGGCCGAAATTCGTAGCAAACTAGAAGTCTTCGTTGATCCAACGCTCACAGACGCTTCCTAATCTTTAACGAACTGCGTACGATGTCCGCCTATCTTCAGGAACTCACCATCCGACTGGCTACCGCCATGGGTAACGTGCCTGAAGAAATTCGTCAAACACATGCCAACTGGGTCTGGGGAAAACAACAGGGCGATGGAGGCTGGGGAGGTCGGGAAGGAACGAGCGATCCCTACTATACGTCGTTTGCATTACGAACATTAGCCATCACTGGCGAACTCTATGGTGATCGAGCGGAACAGGCTGCAGCATTTCTGCGTTCCCGATTAGATAAGCAGGAAACCATCGTTGATCTGGCCGCCCTCATTTATGGAGCGTCTATGCTGGAAAACGCTGCCGGCGTGGATGTCTTCGAATCCGCTGGCCCACAATGGAAAGACTCTGTCTCCGATTACCTCGAAACCCTACGACGGGACGACGGCGGATACGCCAAAAGTGATGCTAGCAATGTTGGCAGTACGTACAATTCATTTCTCGTTTTGCTTTGCCGGGAACTGATCGATCGCCCGATTGACAATCCGAACAGCCTCATCCAATTTATTTTTGATCAGGAAAATGAAACGGGAGGAGGCTTCCGGGAGGTTAGCCAGCAAAAGCGAGCCGGTACGAATCCGACTGCCGCAGCCATTGGAATTCTAAAAATACTCAATGCACTGGATGACGAACTGCGTGAAGATACGATTGAATTCCTCGGGGAAATGCAAACAGATGAGGGCGGATTACGTGCCAACACTCGGATTCCCATCGCCGACTTACTCAGTTCTTTCACCGGCTTTCTTACGTTGATCGACCTGGGCGGAGGTAAGAAAATCGATCGAACGCAGTTATTGCGGTATGCTAATAGACTCCAGCAACCCGACGGAGGATTTCACGGAGCCGAATGGGATAAGGTCTGTGATGTTGAATACACTTTTTATGGAATCGGTTGCCTCGCACTGATTCATGCAGATTTGGATAACTAAGGCAGAACAAACACATGGCAGAACTTGTCATACAGGATTTAAAAAAAGAATATCCAACTCGTGGTGAACCGTTAGAGATCCTTAAGGGAATCGACCTTTCGTTGAACCAGGGTGATAACCTCGCTGTGATTGGCCCAAGTGGCTCGGGCAAGAGCACCTTGCTCAATGTACTCGGTACTCTCGATCACCCAACCAGCGGTTCCTACACACTCAACGGAACAGATCCGTTTGCACTGGATGAAAATGAGCTCGCGGCATTTCGAAATGCCAATATTGGTTTTATCTTTCAGGAACATCACTTATTGCCTCAGTTGAGTGTAATCGAGAACGTGCTGATCCCGACGATGGCCGATGGCAAGCCTGGTTCCGAGCAAATTGCACGAGCCGAGGAATTGATCGAACGCGTCGGGCTTACCGACCGCTTACATCACCGCCCTGCAGAGTTATCCGGCGGAGAACGTGAACGCGTTGCAGTGGCACGGTCCTTAATCTGCAGACCATCTCTGGTTTTAGCTGATGAACCTACCGGTAATCTGGATCGACGCAATGCCCAACAAATCGGTGAATTGCTACTCGAAATTCAACAGGCCGAAGAAATGGTTTTAGTGGTAGTTACCCACAGTAGCGACTTAGCAGCAATGCTCGACCAAAAGCTTGAAATCAATGATGGACGTTTGTCCTCCCCAAAAGCATAAGGCACCAGTCGGAAATCCATGAACAACAAACGATTCATACTGCGTAGCCTCGTCCATCATTGGCGGATCAACCTAACCGTCGCTTTGGGCGTGGCGGCCGCCACCGCTGTGCTTACCGGAGCACTCCTGATTGGTGACAGTATGCGCGGAAGTCTGAAGTCACTAACACTAGGCCGGCTGGGGCTAATCGATGAAATCCTGGTAACTCCCCACTTTTTTCGACAGGAGTTAGTGGATGAGCTGGAAACATCTGAAGCGTTTCAACAGGAACTCTATCGCAACGCCACCGCTGCTATCCTGTTTCCTCAGGGAACGATCGAATCGACCACTGAAACAGGTGATTCGTCGTCGATCAACGTTGCCTCCAATATTTTGGTACTCGGCATTCATGATGATTTTTGGAGCTTTGGACAAACCGAACGTGAGCAATCCATCCAGCCGGGCAATGATGAGATTGTCATCAATCAGCCACTCGCCGAAGAACTCAACGTAAAAATTGGTGACAGTATTACTCTGCGACTCCCGGCAGACAAACAAGTGAACGCAGACAGCCCGCTGGGAAGTCAGGATGACCGCATTCGTAGTATTCCGCGACTGACCGTGTCGGAGATTATCCCGGCGACTGATCTGGGACGCTTCTCTCTGAATTCGTCACAGCAGGTTTCACTGAATGCCTATGTGAACTTGGAATTCTTACAGGACGAGTTAGACCAGGAAGATCGCGCAAATGCCATTTTAGTTTCCGGTGGACAGATTGAATCCCCACCAGGCGAAGAGGCTTCGCGAGTGCTACAAACATCCTTGAAACCAACGATCGACGATCTTGGTTTAATACTGACCGATGTGTCACTCGACTGGGGTTCGGGTAATGCAAATGATGACAATACTGTGTTGCAATACCATAGTCTCTCCAGCGTCAAAATGATGCTCGATGATGACACTGTCACATTTGCAGAAACTGCTTTAGGTTCCGATGCGCAACCAGTCATGACCTACCTGGCCAATGCCATGATGAAAGTTCCTGACGGAGAAACACCATCCATTCAGGGAGGAATCCTGGGCAAGAAGCGGGATCCCGAAAAGGACGGGGAGATCGTTCCTTATTCCATGATCACGGCGATTGATAGTCAAGCCGGTCTCGGCCCCCTACTCGACGCCAATGGGGATCCCGTTCTGATTCAGGATGACGAAGTCGTCATTAATAGCTGGCTCGCTGAAGATCTGGGGATCACTCCGGGTGACTGGTTGCGTATCGATTACTTTGAGCCTGAAACAACACACGGACAAACCGTAGAGCGTTGGATTGACTTACAAGTTGTTGAGATATTCAAGATCACTGAGCCTGACCGCCCTTATTCGCGGCGGCGTAAAGCTATTTTTGATCAGCCTCCAACACTACTCAATGACCCTGACCTCACTCCGGAAGTGCCGGGAGTCACGGATCAGGATTCTATCAACGACTGGGATTTGCCTTTCGCCACAGTCAACCGAATTCGCGGGCAGGATGATAATTACTGGAACAACCATCGCACCACGCCGAAAGCCTTTGTGAATCTCAAACTGGGTCGCAAGCTGTGGGGTAGCCGATTTGGAAGCCACACGACCATTCGGATTCCCTTTAGTCAGCAACTCGAAGTAGCTGGGAAATTGCAGAATGCAATCCCGACTGCTGATACGACATTGGGTATGACCTTTATGCCTGTCAAACGAGACGGTCTAAAAGCCGCCAGCGGCTCCACACCGTTTGATGGTCTGTTTCTTGGATTAAGCCTGTTTGTTATTGCCAGTGCCCTGATGCTGATTGTTGTTTTATTTCGACTTGGAATTCAACAACGTGCCACCCAACTTGGTTTACTGTTAGCACTAGGTCTTAAACGCAAACATATTAGCCGATTGCTCATTCAGGAAGCTTCGATCGTTTCTGCGTTGGGAGCAGGTTTGGGCGTGGTCATCGGAATTGGTTATGGCAAATTGATGCTGACCGGGCTCAGCACCTGGTGGGTGGATGCAATCGTCACTTCGTTTCTCGATTTCCATATCACATTTCGAAGTCTGGCCATTGGGTACTTACTCGGAGTAATCATTTCTGCGGGCACCATTGCCTGGGCGATTCGTAAGACGAGCCGCATAACAGCCAGACGATTGCTTTCAGGCCATGCTGAAGAATCAACAGCCATAGCCTCCGGGAAAAACACGAATACCAATTCCAGATGGGTCCTCGGTTTGTTTGTCATTGGAATGGGCCTGGCAATCGCTGCGGCCTTACCCGGCTTTGGTTCGTCACTGGGCAGCGAAGGTCAGGCGGGTGCTTTTGTCGGAGCAGGTTTCTTAGTGCTAACAGCATTGCTGTTGAAAATCAGAGCGTATTTACGAGGCGGTTGGAACGCCGATTCGATTCAGAAAATCAGCTTGCCGTTGAGTTGGCTGGCATCTCGAAACGCAGGAAGAAATCCGGGCAGAAGTACACTCACGATCGGCCTGATGGCAATGGCGTCCTTTTTAATTATTGCCATGGGAGCGTTTAAGTTAGCTCCGTCAGATCAGGGACGCGGTGGCTTTGATTATTGGGGCCTAAGTTCGATGCCAATCTACGAAGATCTGGCCGAGAAGAATCTCCATAACGCTGTATTTGAAAACGAAGTTGCCCAAAAATTAGCAGCGGAAACAATCTTGTGCTTACGGTATAAGCCGGGGGATGATGCCAGCTGTAGTAACGTCTACCAGGCCGCACGCCCCCGCGTGCTGGGGATCCCTCAGTCATTCATCGACCATTATGACCAGGCTGAAACGAGATTTAGTTGGGGGGCCAATACGGCAGATGAAAGCCAATCGTCCAATCCCTGGCACATCCTCGATGGGGACGTTGGCCATTCACATGCCGGCACCGAAAGCGATCCCGTCCCGGTGGTCATCGATAAAAACACGGCCATGTATAGCCTCAAACTATATGGTGGAATGGAACAGGTCTTTGATATTACTTATGAAGATGGGGACACCGTGCACTTTAAAGTGGTCGGTTTACTCGCCAATAGTATTTTGCAGGGCAGCCTGTTGGTGAGCGAACAGGATTTCAAGACACTGTTCCCTCATATCAGTGGTTATCGTTATTTCCTGACGACCGATCCTGGGGCCGGCGGTGAGACAAGAGCGATTCTTGAAAATCGATTCCGAGATCAGGGACTCGATCTACAGTCCACTCAATCGCTATTGGAAGAACTACTCGCTGTACAAAACACGTATATCAGTGCGTTTCAAAGTCTGGGAGCATTAGGACTGTTGCTGGGCACCTTTGGATTAGCAACGGTTCAGTTACGTAGTATTCTTGAACGCCGCGGTGAATTGGCACTCATGAAAGCCACTGGATTCCGGCCCGGTCGGCTGGCCCAAATGGTGCTCTGCGAAAACATCGTCTTGTTATGTGCTGGTTTAGTAACAGGTGTGCTGGCAGCATTGTTTGCAGTCCTGCCACATATATTGTTTGCCGATGCATCGCCCCCGGGCGTTGATCTGTTTGTCATGCTGCTTGTAATCATGGTTGTTGGAGTCGTCTCAGGACTCTTAGCCGTTCGGGCAACGTTACGAGCTCCTCTCATTCCTGCCCTTCGTGGTGAATAAATCAACGAGTCTCCATTATGAAAACTGCTTTTGCCATTTGTGCCCATCCAGATGATATTGAGTTCTTAATGTCAGGAACCATGATGCGTCTGGCGGATGCCGGCTATCAATTGCACTATATGAATGTTGCCAATGGATGTTGTGGCAGTACAACCTATTCCGCTGAAGAGACGGCTCGTATCCGGTTAGCTGAAAGTCAGGCTGCGGCTGCTTTTGTCGGCGCCACCTTCCACGAACCACTCTGCAACGATCTGGAAGTATTTTATGAGCAGAATACTCTGGAGCAGTTAACAGCGATCATCCGTATGGTATCACCACAGATTGTTCTTACTCATAGCCCCAGCGACTATATGGAAGATCACACTAACACCTGCCGGCTGGCAGTGACCGCTGCTTTTTGCCGGGGCATGCCTAACTATCCAACACAACCTCCCACGCCTGTGACTTCTCAAAGCGTGACCCTATATCATGCTCAGCCTTATTCCCACCACGATCCGCTCGGAAAGTTGATCTACCCTGACTACTATGTGGATGTTGCTGAACTCCAACAGCGAAAACAGGAAATGCTGGCCCTACATGTGAGTCAAAAGCAATGGTTGGACGAAAGTCAGGGTCTGGACTCCTACTTAAAAACCATGACATCGCTGGATCAGCAACTGGGAAGTATGTCAGACCGGTATTCTCATGCCGAAGGTTGGCGCAGACACCTGCATCTTGGATTCTGCGATGCCACGGATGATCCGCTGCTCGATGCTCTGAACGGCTTCATTTTCCAAGCCTAACAATCTGACTCGCAATCGGTTAGACTTATCATCTAAGGTCGTTTTTGGCTTACTTTACCTGTCCCTCAAGAGACTACTACCATGCGTGGAATTATTGCTTCTCTCCCATTTGCTTTACTGACTGTCCTCTGTTGGGGTTCCTATGGCCCTGCCCTTCATAGCGGAAAGGAGGGCATGAATGGTAACGCCTGGATGCAACTTCTATGCGTTGGAATTTCCTATTTCGTCGTGGCCGTTCTCGTGCCCTGGTACGTTTTGAAAACCAAAGGGGAGCAAGGGGAATGGAAAGTCGGTGGTGTAAAGTGGGGACTCGCCGCCGGAGCACTGGGAGCTTTTGGAGCGCTTGGTATTATCACCGCTCTGACTAACGGAGGATCACCCTCCTACGTGATGCCCATCGTCTTCGGATGTGCACCCGTAGTAAACACCATCGTCTCGATGTACATGACTAAACTATTCAAGGAGATCACTCCTGGTTTCTATCTTGGTATCATCCTGGTCGCATTAGGAGCTTGTGGCGTCTTCGCATTCAAACCGAAAGCTGAGGCTAAATCTCATGCTCAGGTCCAGGCGGAATTGACGACGGTTAGTTTCAATGAAGAGGAAGCGACGCCGGAAAAAACCACCAGTGCTATTGTCGAACCAGCTCCTAAGAAAGAAATTAATCTGCTGTTGATCGTCGGAGGTATCAGCCTGACGGTTATTAGTTGGGGAGCGTATGGTAGCGTCCTTCATAAAAGCCAACACTTGATGAAGGGAAGCCGTTTGCGGCCTCTGTTGTGTGTAGGTTTTTCCTACTTCGCCTTAGCAGTTATCATCCCGTTACTGATCATGTCCAATTCCGGATTTCCTAAAGATCCCACCGCCGCTGGCTGGGGCTTCTCTCTGCTGGCCGGCATCTGCGGTTCCGTGGGAGCCCTGGGGATTATCCTCTCCTTCACGTTTGGAGGAAAACCGGTTTTCGTAATGCCCTTAGTCTTTGGTGGGGCCCCAATTATCAACACGATTATTTCAGTGTTGGAAATGCAGCAGGTGGGAGATGTCAGTCCCTTCTTCTTCGCCAGTTTGACCATTGTCATCGTAGGTGCCATTGTCACACTCGTCACGGCGCCTAAGCCCGGTAAAAAGCCCAAGGCTATTGAAGAGGATGAAAAGCCGTTGTGGGATCAGTCGCGGGAAGAAAGTGTTGCCAATCTCAAAGTAGTCCGAGACGACAACGACTCAGACGCCGAAGAAGTGAAAGAAGTGGAAACATCTGAAGCTGAAGAGGCCGAATCAACTGCGGAGCCTACAGAGGATAACGATTCTGAGGACACACCAGCAGAAGAGAGTTCGGAAACAGCCAGTGAAGCTGATGCGGATGAGGATACCCCGGCCGACGCAGACGACGACACAGAGTAATTCCTACATGAACTCCCCGATAACACCGTCTGGTCTAAGGCGATGAGCGACGAATTTGAATTAATGCAGCGTCTTGATGTACAGCTTAGCCATGTCTGGATGGTACGTACCTTTCTAAAGCATAGTGATGAAGCGGAAGAAGACGAAGAACTTGCGCTCGTGCACCGGCGTCTTTACGATTTCGCTCTGGCTTTAGGAGGCCACTTGAAAAACGATGATGCTGCCGGCTATATACGTCAGGCCACAAAAAAGTGGCGACGGTTGCGAGAGGCAAACGAACTATTTCTGGAGATCCAACCTGAAATCTCCAATCACACAAATTTCAAGATGGCAGCGACTTCGCTTAATTTGGCCGTGACCGAAATTGGTCGGCTGCTGGGTAAAATTGAAAACGAATAATGCCAATGATTTTGGGGCCCTTTGCAATTTCGATTGATGCCATCGCGCTCTATGCCGGCGTAGCCGTTGTCATACTGATTGGCCTCACCCTGCTGCTGCGGAAGAAGAAGTAACACAGCGTGCAACAACATACATTCTGTTGCTTGACGGCAGCCAGACTCCCTTTCACAATAAAGTTTCCCAATTTAACAACCATCGACCTTTAACTTGAATTTGAGACCATGAGTGACAACCCCAGCGTAATCCTTTCCGGTTTTGCAGACGAAGCTGCCAATCAAAAGACTGTTGATCAACAGTTCTCAGCCTTTGCTGCTATTGGCCTGCAGTACTACACGATTCGTTTTATCGATGCGGGTAATGGCGTCAAGAATGTCATGCAGCTCAATAAGACCGAAGTGAAGCACATCAACAAGAAGATGGACGAATATGGACTCAAGGTATCTTCACTGGGCAGCCCGATCGGAAAAGTTAAGCTACTCGATGTGGATGACGGCACTCACAATCAATACATACCGTTCAAGAAATACTTAAAGAACGACGTTCAACGAGCCTGTGATCTCGCCAATGACTTTGGCACGAAGCTGATGCGGGGATTCGCTTTCTATCATCCTCGTGGTGAAGATCCTTACGCCTATGTTGATCAGGTGGTGGATCAACTTAGTGCAATTGCCGAGGTGTGTGACAAAAACGGAATCACCTTCGGATTGGAAGTTGAAGCCAATCTGGTTGGGCAATGCGGCCGGACGCTCGAATTACTTCATCGCAAAGTGAAGCATCCAGCTATGCTGACGATTTTCGATGCGGCGAATATTGTGACACAGGGATACTCTTCAGATGATATCTTCCTGCAGTACCACATGATGAAAAAGGGACTGGGTTGGATGCACATTAAAGACTATCGTCATCCGGAACCTGTCCAGCGTGTTGGCCATGTCGATGAAGAAGCACTTAAGTACTTCGTCCCTGCTGATATCGGTGACAGTGGGCACGAAGCAATCCTCCGTGACTTCCGAGACTATATTCCTGCCATGGAACGCCGCCTAAAGAAGCGTGGTGTGCCCGGAGTCTTCTTTGATCTCGAGCCACACGTTAAAGGTGGTGGGCAGTTCGGTGGCTTCAGTGGGCCTGACGGACTAGGGGTCGCTTTGCGAGGCCTTTGCAATGTCTTGGACTACGTGAATATCGATTATCATCTTCGCGACTTCAATGACGTGATCGAGGCTCGCGGATTCTAAACAGATTCGTTGAAAGGAAAGCGACCATTGGCCGATATCCAGACCGTTGGCGGATGCAGCAAGTGCGGAAGTGATTCCGTCACCTGCAAGTACAACTTCTTCGAACAAGCTGAATTGGAAATTCATTCCTGGGAGCATAAGTGCCTGGACTGTGGGCATCGTCTGACGACAGCGTATCGCAGTGACGATGAAGATATCAATTTCGCCGAAGAATCGGTTGATCAGTGTCCTTACTGTCAACGCGTTGGCAATAAATAAGGTCGGCTGCTTACTTTGGGTCGCCCTGTTTCCACTCGACAATGACATTGGTGGAGATACCACCACGAGGGCTGAATTTGGCTTTCAATTCGATCCAACGCGGATCTAAAACGGACACTAAATCGTTCACGATCGTATTCGTTACGTTCTCGTAAAAGATTCCGTCGTTGCGATAGCTCTGCAGATAAAACTTAAGGCTTTTAAGTTCGACGCATTTCTTGTCGGCGATATAGCGAAACTCCAATTCACCAAAATCCGGTTGGCCCGTCTTGGGGCACACCGAAGTGAATTCCGGGCAAATTGTTTCAATAACGTAATCTCGTTCAGGGAACTGATTATCGAAAACTTCCAGGATTTGCTGGCGTGTTTCAGGTGAGTGGGACAGTGTCATAAATGTTTTACTCCTATTCTCTATCTGTCCATTGTGTCATGATGGCACTATAGCCGTAAGGGGGTATTTGGCTCTTGAAAATCGCTGAAATCTATCGTTCCATTCAGGGTGAGGGTGCATTAACCGGCACAGAAAGTGTGTTTATCCGCGTTAGTGGATGCAACCTGCGCTGTTGGTTTTGTGATACTCCGTACGCCTCCTGGAAACCTGAGGGCGACGATCTCAGTGTGAACGAAATCATGGATCGAGTTTCCGTTTGGGACAGCCGGCATGTGGTGTTAACCGGTGGAGAGCCCATGTTATTTGCCGAGATGATTCCTCTTTGTAATCGCCTGCGAGCGGAAAACTATCACATTACCGTGGAAACAGCCGGTACGTTGCACCTACCAGTGCAATGCGACTTAATGTCCATTAGTCCTAAGACATCCAATAGTGCTCCGGATGCAATCGACCATCCACGCTGGAATAGACGACATGAACGCAGTCGATTTGTTCCTCACGTCATTCGTCAGTTACTGCACGATTTTAATTACCAGCTCAAGTTTGTAGTCGATACCGAGGACGATATCGATGAAGTCGAAGACTATATCAAACAGTTCCCGGAAATCGTTCGTGCTCAGGTCTATCTAATGCCCCAGGGACGAAATCAGGATGAGCTGGAGCGAACCGAGACCTGGCTTCTTCCACGCTGTCAGCAGCTCCAGCTGCAATACTGTCCACGTAAACAGATTGAGTGGTTTGGAGCCCTAAAAGGAAGCTAATCTAGAAAACTGAACTTAATTCCGCTTCACTTCAGGTCAGCTAATGAAAGCTGGCTGGAATTTTGCCAAAATGATATTTCCACCCCCATTCCCGCTCATTCAATTCGAGGTATAGCATCCTGATGTCCGATTCATCTGTTTCCAAACTGCAACTTAAAGGCGGGATGGTTGGTATGGGAATGATCTTTGACGAGACCTACCGACCGTTTTTTGAAAATGCGTACCAGCATGGTTTTTACGATTCCAAAACAGGTGTGATCCAATTGGAGATTGCTGCTGTTGCCAGCCGTACCGGTGGTCGGGCAGCCAAGTACAAAGAAGCAGCCGGGCAGGATATCAATGATTTCGCCAGCTATATCGAACCTGATAGTATTGGCCAGTTACTGGCTCATGACGTCGATTTCGTTTGTGTTGCCACACCGGATGACCGACACTTCGAAGCCACCATGGCAGCCATTCGTGCCGGCAAACATGTCATTGTGGAAAAGCCATCCGTCTTGTCGATGCAGGAACTGGATGAACTCGCTGCTGCCGCAAATGAGGAACACGTACTCTGTAAGGTCGTCTATCACAAACTATTCGACCCGGATCACAAAAAGCTGCGGACGCTGGTCCATGATGGCGTGCTCAATCACATCAACACCGGCTACTGTACTCTGCTCGAGCCTAAACAAATCTCGGGAGCTCAGTTTGCTGAATGGATTCAGGGTCGCAATCCCGGCACTTATGTGGCCGTCCACTATATCAAACTGATTGACTTCACCTTTGGTGGTCGCTTAAAAAGCGTCAGCTGCAGTGGCCAACGGGGAATCGTTGGAGAAGCCCAGGGCAATACATGGGATTCCACTCAATTACGTCTGGTTTACGAATATGAAAGTGGCCGTGAAGCCGCGTTCGATATCCATACCAGCTGGGTGACGCCTGATAACTTCCCCGGGTATGTCGAACAGGAAGTACAATTCCGGTTCGATAACGGAATCTGGAATGGGCACAGCCGCAAGCGAGGTGTCGAGTGCACGGTGGAAGAGAAGACCCCAATCTCACTAAAGAACTCGATGAACAACCACTACAATGGTACCTTTGTGGAGCCTGACGGAAGACGAACACAACGAGGCTACGGGATTGAAGTGCTGGAAGAATTCGCTCGTGAAGTCGCCTATGTTGAACATGGCCTAGACGACAAGACTCGTGAACAACGCATTACTGAACTTTCCGGCAGCTATTACAACGACATTTCGAGTGACCGTCAGACTGTTGCAGCCGTCCATGCCATGGAAGCTATTTTAGAGCAGCATGCCGCCGGAAATCCGGACTGTATCGTCCGGGTCAACGAGGATGCAGGTGGTCTGGTCCTTTACATTCCCGGACAGTCCGCAGGGATCGTCCTTTATGACGGTCAGGTCTAAACTGCTGCTCTCCTGTTTTTTATTTTTCATTACTCCTACACACTAGTATTAAACATGACAGACATTCAACCCATTCAGTTCGCTGGCGAAGATCAATCCAATGCTGTTCGCACACAAATCCTGAATCAGGAACCTTTTGCAATTAGGACGTTCACTCCCAGCCAGTGCGTCATCAGTCACAGTGCCGGTAGTTATCACTTCACTCCGGAAGGTCGCAAGCTCGCAGACTTCACTTCGGGAGTCCTTGTAGCGAATCTTGGGCATAACCCTGTGAGCTGGTGGAATCGAGTGATTGACTATCTGGGTTTGGGTGCCATCAAAGATGGCGACCAGTACGCTAAATGCGTTCCGCTTACTGCCTACAATGCAATTACGGAAGTCGAAGCATTAGCCAATGATCGTTTAATTGCCAATCTGCAGGCAGCTCCCGGTGGGAGTCGCATTAATCAAGTTATGTGGTCAGCCAGCGGAAGCGAAGCCGTTCAAAAGGCATTGTGGGCCGCAATGAAACGAACTCCCGGAAAAGACATGATCATTGCCACTCGAGGTGGATTTCATGGCAAGAAAGGACTGGCCGGAGCCATCACTGGTAGTGAAGACGATAAAGAACGTGATGAACGAGTTCGGTTTATCAGTTTTCCAAAGGCCGAATGCGATGATGTCGAAACACGTAAACAACCTATCGATCTGACGAGCTATCAGCAGGAACTTGATGCCTTGTGGGAAGAATGCGGTGACCGGCTTTGCTGTGTCGTAACCGAGCCGTACCTAGGTGGAGGCGGTTCCTATCATCCTCAAAAGGAATACCTGCAGTTGCTACAAAGCTTCTGCCGTGAGCATGATTTGATTTTCATTCTCGATGAAATCCAATCCAATTTTGGACGTACCGGTCCGATGTATGCGTTTAGTCACTACGAAATCGAACCAGACATCGTCCTCTTAGGAAAAGGGCTCGGAAATGGAATCCCAGTCAGTGCTGCAGTAGGCCGACGGGATATCTTTGAGTCATTAGGTTACGGAGAAGCTTCCGATACCTGGAGCGCTAATCCACTGTCGAGTGCAGCCGTGCTGGCTACCTTAGATGAGTTTGAAGGTAGCGATGCTCTTGAAAAAGGACTCGTTTTGGCCGACCTGATTGAAACGGGGCTCGTACGCCTAAAAGAAACCGGCGCGATCAGTAAAGTCCGTGGTGAAGGCTGCGTTTGGGGAATCGAGTGTGCCGAACTGGATGGTCGTAGTGGTGCCGAAGTGGCGAATCAAATCATTGAGCGATGCTATGCCGGCGATAATGGTGCACCGGCAATTCACTTGTTAGGAGCTCTGGCAGGGAAAGTACTGCGAGTCAGTCCACCGTTAACCATGTGCCCGGAAGAATGTCAGGCCTATCTGGATCGGCTCTATGACGTTTGCAACGAAGTGGCAGCCGGTTAGCGGCTACTTTTCCGCAGTCGGCCGCTGGGTCAGTTTTACTTCCAGCCGCAGAGGTTTACGATTGCGTAGTAATAACAGCGAAACTTTACTACCTGCTGGTGTCAGGCTAACCAGGTTAGCCAGATGATCGTCGTCCTCGATTAACGTACCGTTGAAACTGAGAATCACATCATTGGGTGTAATCTCTGCTTTGGCTGCCGGTGATTTTTCCGTGACTCCCGTAATACGGACTCCGCGAGCATGACTAAGCCCCAGCTTGAGAGCTGTGGAATCGTTGAAATCGTGATCCATCCGGACGCCAAGATAGGCACCATGCACGGTCTCTTTATCCAGCAATTGACTCACAACCACCATGGCCATATTGATTGGAATCGTAAAGCCAATTCCCTCATTTCCACCAGAGCTGCTTGCAATGGCTGTATTCACACCGATCACTTCCCCTCGCATGTTCACAAGCGGGCCCCCGCTGTTACCGGGATTGATCGCAGCATCGGTCTGAATGAAATCCTGAATGACAACTCCCTGCGTACCCAGCGCAAGATCTTTACGGCCTTTTGCAGAGATGATGCCATACGTGATGGAGTGCGTGAGTCCGAATGGACTACCAATCGCCACCACGAAATCGCCGATATCCATGCGGCCGCTATCGCCGATACGCGCCGGCACAAGCAAGTCTGCTTCCCGAACGGTAATGACAGCAATATCGCTGGCCGGGTCCGAAGTGATATCCAGCACACTCAGAGTTTGACCATCTTCTAAAGAGATTTTGACACCGTCGGCCATAGTTGGAAACACAACATGGCGATTCGTGAGAATATACTTTTGGTCTTTAATCTCGACTACAAAACCGGAACCTGCTTCTTCCAGAGTTCGGCGTGACCCGGTTTGCACTAGTTTACGGCTTTGAATGTGGACGACCGAGGGCTTTGCGACTCGAACCACTTTCTTGAGAATATTCCGGGCGTCAAATTGTTTGGCATCAACGGCGAGTTGTTCAAACAATTGTTGGCGGGCATCCAGAGAGACCGACACCGGCTGCTCTTGTGCGATTGCACGCTGCCCCAGCATCGCACAAGTCAATAAACAGATTACAAACTGTAATCGCTGCATATCCTACCAGTCACAACCACAATGGTTGTACTGCCCCCCAATTGATTTCTATCTGTCTCTAAGCTGTGTTCTCTAGCTGAAGATCTCGTCGTTCTCTTCTTCTCTGTTCCAGCCTTCGCCAAGTGTCTCCACTTTGGTTTGACAGGCAATACAGTGTGACGCATAAGGAAGCGCCTGAAGACGAGCCAGAGGGATGTTCTTTTCGCAAATTTCGCAATTACCGTAGGAACCATCTGCCATTTTGCTGATGGCCAATTCGATTTGCTTAAGTTCCCGGCTTTCCACTTCAGCCAATTGAGAATTCAATTCGTCCTGAGCGGAATCCAAAGCGAAATCCACCACGTCACCGGAGGCCTGATCTCTCAGAGCCTGTAATGCACTGAAATCCCCATCCAGTGCTTTACGTAACGCATCACGGCGGCTTACAAGGACACTTTTTAACTTCGCAATGGCATCTTTACGGGCCATCGTTGTTATCTCCCAATAAATAAATCAAAGCCCAAAAAGAGCCTGCTTATCGCGTACTAAGTGCTTCTCTGCACGCAATAATGACGTAGCTCTTCCGGCGTTATTGGAATAATCGACACAATCGGACCTTAGAAATCAGCCTTTTTAGGTATTTATCCCAAGGCAGACAGAGAACTGACTGTCACTTACGCATTCAGATATTTAAGCACAGCCTGGCGTGCAGCCGAGACATCCACCAAGCGAGCAACTTCAACATTGTGGGGAACATTTTTTCCCCGCCGCTTTTCGAAAACTGTCATACCTCGAGTCAATTCACCTTTAACCTCGACGTCAACGGCCATCGGCTCCAATTCGAACAACTCAGGTTCCAATAATTGCAACAGTGCAATCGCATCATGAATCTGTACTGTTTCCAAACCCAGTTGCTGATGATACGAACGAAAGAGATACGGTACGACCTGTCGCAGAAAGGCACCAATCGGTTTGGACTCGTCCGGGATTTGCTCAATGAAGCTCAGCGAAAACTGGACCTGAGAAGTAATATCCAGAGGAATCAGCACTTTCTTTACCGGAGCATGCAGAACTTCGCGAGCGCTTTCCGGATCACTGTGAATATTAAATTCAGCCGTTTGCGTGATATTACCGATTCCACTGAAACTTCCACCCATCATGACAATTTGACTAACGTTCTCTATGAACTGCGGATCACGTTGGATCGCTCGGGCAACATTCGTTAACGGCCCCAGACAGACGATATCAATTTCTCCCGGAGCTGCCCTGACTTCATCACATATGATTTTTTCAGATAGGTGCCTGTGATGATGATCTGCCGTCACAAATCCGGCCTCCCCCAGGCCATCGCCTCCATGAATGAAACAGGCATCACGGTAATCAGCATTGTCATTTGCCGTAGCGGCACCGAGTCGTGGTAAGCGGGGAGGATCCAATTGTTCGATCACTGTTTGAACATTAATGGTTGCCATTTCAGCGGGGACATTTCCTTCGACCGCCGTGATGGCTACCACATCAAATGCTTTGTTGAACAGTGCCATCGACAGCGCAACGCTATCATCGATACCGGGATCACAGTCTAGAATGATTCGACGTGGCATTTGTGTTGGTTCCGATGGCTGACCAATTCGTTCTATTATGGTTATCGGTATTTCACCTACCGAAGTCAAACTTACTGTCCCAGGAGGATGCTAACCTGCCTGTCATCACCACGCTACAATAGAATGATGCATCTCATTTTCCATTAACGACACATGAAAACTCAAACATGTTAAACGAACCAATTGCAAAAGTAGAATCCGGCGAAGACCTGACTCAGGAAGAAATGGCAGCCGCTATCGACCTCGTCATGCAGGGGCAATGCGAAGAAGAACAGATACGCTCGCTTCTGCTGGCACTGGTTGCCAAAGGAGAGACTGTGCCGGAAATTGCGGGAGCTGCCAGTGCTATGCGAGCTCACATGACGCCGTTGGAATCCACTCGACAGGATCTGGTGGACACCTGTGGTACTGGTGGAGACGGTTCCGGCACGTTTAATATTTCCACAGCAGCTGCGATCGTAGCCGCCGGTGCCGGAATTGCCGTGGCCAAACACGGAAATCGAAAGATCACTAGCAAAACGGGCTCGGCGGATGTATTGGTCGAGCTGGGCGTAAATATTGAGGCTCCGGTCGATGTCATGCAATCCGCCTTAAATGAGGTCGGTATCTGCTTCTGCTTTGCTCCGCTATTTCATCCGGCGATGCGACATGTCGGCCCTGTACGACGAAGTATCGATGTGCCAACCATTTTCAATCTCCTGGGCCCACTCTGTAATCCTGCTCGAGCTCCGTATCAGGTTTTGGGTGTGGGTAAACCGGCTCTTCGGCCGCGCCTTGCTGAAGCACTATCACTATTAGATATCAAACGTGCTTATGTCGTTTGTGGTAGCGACGGTCTGGATGAAATCACACTCGCCGGAAATACCGATGTAACCGAAGTCTCTCCCGGAGTCACCAGTGATACTCAATGGCAACCGTCGATGTTCGGATTGGCTCCAACCGAATTGACCGGAATGGATGCGGATAATCCTGCAGAGAGTGCCGACCGGATCAAAGCAATTCTTAATGGAGCAACCGGTCCGGGGCGGGATATCGTTGTCATTAATGCCGCAGCGGCTGTATCACTAGCCAAGCCTGAATGGTCGCTGACTGAATGTACTTCAGCCGTTCAGCAGTCGATTGACAGTGGTGCTGCAAACGACGTACTCCGAAAATTTGGCGAAGTTACGAATTAAGGCTCCTTCGGTACCGACCTATAAGTTATGACCAAACGCCGTTTATTCTGGATCATCTTTCTGATTTCCTGCCTGCACGCACTGGTGCACGTATTTGAATTAGCATTACCTGCTGTACAAGACGACTTAAAGACGCACTATGACACAAGTGATACCGTCATAGGGTCACTCAGTAGTGCCTTTCGATGGCCCTGGGGGTTAGGCGCGTTACTGGTTGGTTTTTTAGTGGATCGATACGGAGCGCCTCCTATGCTCGTTATCTATCTAGCCGGATGTGCCCTGCTCTGCTTTCTGATCTCGTCCGTCCCAGCACTCAATAATCTCTTTGGTATGTTCTTTGTGTTAGGACTGTTTGCGAGTATCTATCATCCGGCGGGACTCGCGTTAATTTCGCTCAAGACCACTCCTGAACAGCGACCGATGGCATTGGGAATCCACGGCGTTTTCGGGTCACTAGGCATCGCGCTCGCTCCGTTAATATTTGCCGTGCTTCAAACGAAAGGGATGCAATGGCAGGATTTCTTTTGGGTCCTGGGGATCATTGGGGCAGTGGGTGCGATCATTATCTTTATCTTTCGTAATCATTTGTCCATCTCTAAGTCACGTCCGGTCGAAACGAACGATTCTGCTAAGCAGACATCTTCGTCTGTGGAAGAACCAGACCGGGATTGGAGATCCTTCGCGACGTTGATTACGCTCACCGCTATTCATGGAATGGTTTACTCCGGCGTGATCACGTTTTTCAAGGACGAGTCATTTCTCGATCAGCCAATCATCTCCAGGTTTTTTGCCGGATTGGATACCACCCTGGATAGTAAATCTCAGCGTTCATTCCTAATGGCCGGGATTATGCTCTTTGGGTGTGTTGGGCAATTCGTCGCCGGCAAGATTGGCAATCCAAGGAAACTCGAAAAACAACTCACGATCATTACATTTCTCAACGCACCATTCCTGATAGGTATGGCAATGCTGGCACCAGGCTGGGCGCTTGTGTCTGCTTCGATCTTTGCTTTGGTACACTTTATGTTTCAACCGATCTACAACAGTCTGGTGGCTAAATACACACCTCCGGAACATCGAAGCCTATGTTACGGACTCAATTTTGTCATGGGGTTTGGTGTCGGAAGCTTGGGAGCAGTATTAGCTGGCTGGCTGAAAGATGCGACGAGCATTAACACGAATTACGTTTTCGCCGGTCTGGCCGTAGTTGCTACCCTCTTCGGATTTGTACTCATCCTGCTAAACCGTAAACCTCTTGCTGTAGAAATTAAAGAAACGCCCTAAACAACATTCGGCAGGTCAACCGTCGGCAGTCTACTCCCGGCATTATTCCACTCCGCCGATCATCGATTTCTATCTACAATTAAAGTTATGAGTCTCAGAGAAACCCCAGCTGTCGGAATCGACTTAGGTACCACCTTTTCGGCGGTAGCGGTCCTTGATGATGCCGATAATCCGAGGACGCTACTGAATGCTGAAGGGGAATTAACAACACCAAGTGTATTATTCTTCAATGGACAGAGTGTGATTGTCGGCAGAGAAGCTGAATCGGCCAAAGAGACTCAATTCCATGCGATCGCCGAATACCCCAAACGTGATCTGGGGAAACGGAGTTTCCACAAACAAATCGAAGGCTTCGAGTATCCCCCCGAAGCGCTGCTGGCGTTCATTCTCAACAAATTGCGACTGGATGCAGCCAGCCAGGTAGGCGAGTTTACCAAGGCTGTGATTACTGTCCCGGCCTACTTCGATGAAGTCCGCCGAAAAGCGACGCAGGATGCCGGATATCTGGCAGGGATCGAAGTCCTGGATATCATCAACGAGCCAACGGCAGCGGCTATTACCTACGGATTTCAGCAAGGTAACGAGCAATCCGGCAGTACAGTGTTGGTGTACGATCTGGGTGGTGGCACATTCGATGTGACGATCGTCCGAATCGAGCGAAATGAATATCAGGCTTTGGCCACCGACGGCGATGTTCAACTTGGCGGAGTTGATTGGGATCAGCGGATTGTCGATTTCATTTCGTCAGAATTTATACGGACGTACGGCCTGGACCCACGGGATGACCCTAAATCAACTGGTCGCCTCCGGCGGAATGCTCGTTCGGCAAAACATTCTCTGACAAACGCTGAAAGCTGTGTCATTGAAACTCAACATCAGCAGCAATCCCTGTCCACGACCATAACACGGCAACAATTCGAAGACATGACCGCGGACTTGCTCGAGCGTACGAGATTTACGACCTCACGAACTGTAAAAACGGCCGGGCTTACATGGGATGATATCGATCACGTCTTAGTCGTTGGTGGCTCAACACGTATGCCGGCCGTCGCAAAGATGCTGGAGACAGAAAGCGGCCGGTCACCTGATCACAGCGTCTCTCCCGACGAAGCCATTGCCCATGGTGCCGCATTGCACGCCGGCAGACTGCTCGACCAATTGGCCGGAAGGCCAGCCAGGTTCAACGTCCAAAACGTTAATTCCCACACTCTCGGGGTCGTGGGCATGGATCCTCAAACCAGACGGCCGCGAACCGCCAAAATCATTCCACGCAATACCACTCTTCCAGTCACGGCGAAGCGGGAATTCAGAATCCGGTCCGGGCAGGATTCGATCAAACTGGACGTCGTTGAGGGTGAAAGTAAATCTCCCGATGCCTGTCAGTCCATTGGGACGTGCGACATTCGGGGTATTCCCACGAATCTCCCTGACGGATCATCTGCAGAAGTCTTCTTTAAGTACCGTGAAGATGGTCGATTAACTATGAAAGTCAGAATTAAAGGGACGGATATCATTCTCGAAAATGAGTTTATCCGTGACAATACAATGACGCAGGAACAACTCGATATCTGGCGGGATTATATCTCCGGGTAGCATCTTACGAATACCATCTATGGCAAGCGATCCCTCATTACGTCCGACTGATGTACGCATGAAAGGATTTGCGCGCCGATGGACTGTTGAACAATGCTTCCATTGGATTGACAGTACGACTCAAGTACTGGAGGCTGAATTAGCCGGACTTCAGGCGGCAGCCGGACGGGTTTTAGCCGCAGATGTTATCAGTCAGATCGATGTACCGCATTTCTCCCGAGCGATGATGGATGGGTTTGCAGTCATTGGCAACGACACGGCAGGGGCTTCAACCTATAACCCACTCCGGCTCAACGTGCTTGGGCAATCACTACCTGGCGATCCTTATCCGGGTACTGTGACTCCTGGTACGACCATACGCATAATGACCGGAGCGCCGATGCCGCAAGGCGCAGACGCTGTTTTGCCCGTCGAGCAAACAGTTATTGAGGATGGAAGTATTTTAGTGCAGGGTGAAGTGGCACCTGAAAAACATGTCGGTGTTCCCGGCGAAGATATTCAATCGAAGACCCGGGTCCTTGCCAGACAACGACGTCTGCGAGCTCAGGACTTAGGAGTCCTGAGTTCCATCGGTGTCAGTCAGATTCCGATTGTTAAAAAACCACGCGTACGCCTTGTGATTACTGGAAACGAGTTATTGCCACCCGGTTCCACTCCACAAAATCATCAAATCACTGATGCCAACAGCCCTATGCTATCCGCGCTCATCGAACGTGACGGAGGAGAGGTTCTCCATCCCGGCATCATCCCTGACGATCCCGATCGGTTACTTTCCGCTCTGGAAACAGATGCAGATGTGGTGATCGTATCCGGTGGTTCCAGCGTCGGCCAGGAAGACCATGCTCCGCGACTTTTGGCCGAGCACGGAACGCTCGAAATTCATGGCGTCGCCATGCGACCAAGTAGTCCCAGTGGAATGGGCACGTTAGGTAACCGACTGGTCTTTCTTTTGCCGGGTAATCCGGTATCTTGTCTCTGTGCTTACGATTTCTTTGCCGGTCGTGCAATACGTACCATGGCGGGTCTGTCTCCGGATTGGCCCCACCAACAGGTTGAATTACCACTCGCCAGAAAGCTTGTATCCACCGTCGGCCGTACCGACTACGCCCGAGTGAGTATTGAGGGAGACGAAGTAGAACCGATTTCAATTAGCGGCGCAAGCGTGCTCAGCAGTACCACTCGTGCAGATGGGTTTGTTATCATTCCTGAAGATCTGGAAGGGTATGCCCGCGATTCGATGGTCGCCGTTTATTTGTACGAGTAATATGTCTGAACAACGACAATTTCTGGAAGTCATCGACCGAGATGAAGCTGAACAGCGGTTTCTCAGTGCACTTAGTCTGCAACCGGTTGGCGTAGAGATCGTTCCACTGGATCAGGCTTTGGGACGTATCCTCGCTGAGGATATCTATTCCGCTCATAATGTCCCCTCTTTTGATCGATCTAACTACGATGGCTATGCCGTCAGAGCAGAAGATACTTACGGGGCAACCGAAGAAGCTCCCTGCACTCTTGAGTTGCTTGCCGAAACTATTGCTACGGCTGTCGTGCCAACATCTGCCGTAGAACTTGGAACTGCCATGAGCGTTGCCACTGGAGGAATGATTCCTCGTGGGGCAAATGCCATAGTCATGATCGAACAAACTGATGTTATCGATGGCCAGTTAATGGTACGTAAAAGTGTGAATGCCGGCTTTGGAATCGCCTTTGCCGGCTCCGATATTACTGCTGGTGAATCAGTATTGCGACAGGGTGACCTGCTTACCAGCCGCGAAACCGGCGTGCTGGCCGCCATTGGAATTGCCGAAGTTCCGGTTAGAGTACGACCGCGAGTTGGTATTATCTCTACCGGTGACGAAATCATTCAACCAGGCACCGTTATGCAACCCTCACTGGTATATGACTCCAATGCCCGGATTCTGGCAGATGCGGTTACCGAGCTGGGGGGACAACCGGTTGAGTTAGGGATTGTTCAGGATGATGCCGAGCAATTACAACAGATGCTTGCCGACGCCATCGACGTTTGTGATGTTGTCCTCTTGTCAGGTGGTACCAGTAAAGGCGAGGGAGACATCTCATACAAAGTGGTTGCATCTCTGGACGATCCCGGGATTGTGGCACACGGAGTGGCATTGAAACCGGGCAAACCAATATGTTTAGCAGCGACGCGTCAAAAGCCCGTGGTCATTCTTCCCGGATTTCCAACATCGGCAATTTTTACTTTTCATGAATTTGTCGCACCAGTAATACGACTTCTTGCCGGGTCCTCCAGACAGGATCAGACGAAGGTCGATGCTCGCATGGCAGTACGAGTTCGTTCGGAAATTGGCCGCACTGAATTTCTATTAGTTGGCTTAGTCCACGGCCTGCATGATGATCTCGTTGCTTATCCCATGGGCAAGGGGAGTGGTAGTGTCACCACCTTTAGTCATGCCGATGGATTTATCACTATTGATCGCCATCATGAAATCCTGGACGAAGACCAACATGTCCCGGTCACTCTGCTTGGAAAACAACTTCCGATCGCTGATTTAGTCGCGATCGGAAGCCATTGTGTCGGTTTGGATTTAATCCTATCAAGGCTTCAAAAAGAGGGTATCCGGAGTAAATTAATGACCGTGGGTTCGACCGGCGGAGTAGAAGCGGCGCGAAGAGGTGAATGTGACATTGCCGGAGTGCATTTATTAAATCCGGCAGGAGATACTTATAACGAGCACTTGCTCGATGATTCTCTGCATCTGGTTAAGGGCTACCGTCGTACTCAGGGGATCTTATTCCGTAAAGGAGATGAACGATTCAGCGGTCGCTCAGTGGATGAAATCCTGAGTTTGGCGACGAGCGATCCCGGAATGCATATGGTGAATCGGAATCAGGGAAGTGGAACTCGAATTCTGATCGATCGCCTGCTGGCGGAATTTGATGGCACACCAACTGGGTATTCATTTCAATCCAAAAGTCATCATGCGGTAGCCTCGAGTGTGGCCCACGGATCTGCTGACTGGGGCATCGCTATTCAAGGCGTCGTCACGCCCGAGTTAGACTTTATTGAAATCGCCAATGAGGAGTTTGACTTTATCATTCCGGCTGATCGTCTGAAGTATCCCGCCGTCCAGGCATTCCTGCAGACTCTCGAAGACGACTCAACCCGCCAGGACCTGATCTCTCAAGGATTCCAACTAGACCGTTAACTGGTTTAGGTCGTTGACGACATATTAAACCCTCTAATTGTCTAATTGCTCAACTGCCTCCCCGTCTCTCAGGCTTTCAACAAAATCTCACCCCGGCCACCGTCGATCATGTCTCCGTGATAGAGATCATAGGAGGACTCAAGAGCTGAGTCTGGTACGTCAAATCCTGTAGCTTGCAGTTTACGCAACATCACTCGCATAAACTCAGGTTGGTAACAGATGGCATGTCGAAAGCTGGGTAGCATCTGCGGGTGA
>DEAW01000135.1 GCA_002348315.1 Planctomycetaceae bacterium UBA2972
CCCACCTGATATTATCCAGATTCAGAATGGGAAGGTGCAAGGAGGCATCGTGACCACGTCGAAGTCAACATCGTCGAAGAGGCAACAGAGACGACAATATGTCTTCCCACGAAACGCTATTGATTGGCGAACATCGACGCACTCTGGATCAGCGTTATCGGCTATCCATTCCTCTGGAGCTTTCAGAACAAATCCAAACCAAGGGGCCGGAACTCATTCTTGCCAAGGAGCGTCCGGGGTGCTTAAGCCTTTGGAATGCCAATCCATGGCAGGAACATCTTCAACGTGGCATTACCTGGGTGGCCGACAAACTACAGGCCGGAAAACTCGAACGCCAAACCAATCAGCTCTTACAGCTCGGACGTCTACTCAGTACTCGGCACGTACCCATCCAGTTAGCTGGTCGAGGTCGACTGGTGATTCCCGAGGGTTTTCGGGAGTTTTTGGGAGTCGAGCCAGGTGGCACACTTTTCATTGTCGGCGCATCCGTCTGTGTCGAACTCTGGCATCCCGAACGATGGGTCGAGTATTTGAATCAGCAAATGCCGGAATTCAGGGAGCTCTTTGAAGAACTAAGCACTTAAAGAAACAACACAACCAGCCCGACTACAATACGATTTTTTGAACTAGTAAACCGCAATATCTGGGACACTCTTGTTGGGAAGCAAGTCATCCACGGATGGGTTTAAGTGGCACGGAAGCTACACAAGTTGTCGTATTGTAGCGGGTTTTTTTTATTCAAGTCGAATGCTGTCTGTCTCTTAAAATAGACACCATTCCACCTTTACTTAAACTGACTCATACAGGTCTGATCGACGACAACGATGGCTTATCTCCTTGGTATCGACGAAGCTGGTTACGGCCCCTTCCTCGGTCCACTCTGTATCGGCGCAACTTATTGGGAAGTCCCCGACGAGTTACTCCACGATGATGTCGATCTGTATCCATTGCTTGAGCCGATCGTTACCACGTCGTTGCGAGACAAAACCCGAGTCATGATCGGTGACTCGAAGCTCGCCTATAAACCCAAAGGAGGGCTAGCGAACCTCGAACGTGCTGTTCATTGCTTTCTTCCAAAACCAATGGCATCCTTTCAGCAATGGATGCAGGAAGTAGCCGTCAACTGGCACGCATGGTCTGCTCATTCGCCATGGTTTGATGAGTATGAGCGAACACTTCCCTGTGACTTGGAGTCAGCAACCCTTGTAAGTCTCTCTCAGAAGGTGACAACCCATCTTGATGATTCCCCGGTCCGATTCGCCGGAGCTAGAGTCTGGTGCATTCCGGCCCATCGATATAATGTGCTGCTCGACAGTTTTCCGACCAAAGGAGCATTACTGTCACATTGCTCACTCACATTGGCACAACAACTCATCGAATCCCTGCCCCCGGGTAAGGTTCTCATTCACTGTGATAAACACGGGGGACGCAATCAATACAGTCATATTCTGCAGCAATTATTCCCCGAATATCTGGTCGAAATTCAGGAAGAAAGCAGAGAAATCAGTCGTTACGCCTGGGGTCCCCAAGACCGCCGAGTCCGATGTAGATTTGTAGCGAAAGGTGAAAGTTTCCTTCCAGCCGCATTGGCTTCCATGTTTGCAAAATACACTCGGGAACTGACCATGGATGCTTTTAATCACTGGTGGTCCCAACACCTACCCAACCTGAAACCCACTGCGGGCTACCCGCAGGATGCGAAGAGGTTTCTGCAGGATATCGAACCGTTATTAGAAAAACTGGAGGTCACTCAGGACCTCCTGTGGCGAAAGAGTTAAGGCATTTATGAAATCGAGTTCCTTGCCTAAAATAAACAAGTTGCCCACTTCCTTGAGAAAATTCGATGCTTGATGCAGCCACTCTAAAAGCCGACTTCCCTGTACTCCAGCAAACGGTACATAACGATGTTCCTCTGGTGTATCTGGATAGTGCTGCGTCCTCTCAAAAACCTCAGTCGGTCATTGACGCCCTGAGTCAAATCGACAGCACTGTCTACGCTAATGTGCATCGGGGAGCGCATTGGTTGAGCGACGAGAGTACTGCTTTATATGAAGAATCACGGGAGGCTGTCGCTTCATTCATCCATGCCGCTAACTCACGGGAAATTGTCTTTACGACAGGTACGACCGGTGCCATCAATATTGTGGCTCGGAGTTGGGGAGATGCGAATGTCATCGAAGGTGACGAAATCCTGCTGACACGACTCGAGCATCATTCCAACATTGTTCCCTGGCAGCAACTTGCTCAACGTACCGGCGCTCAAATCAAGTGGTGTGATATCACGGATGATGGTCACCTAGACATGGAGCAATTCCAGCAGCTTCTGTCAGAACGTACCAAAGTCGTTGCCTGTACGATGGCCTCCAATGTACTGGGAACCTGCACGCCGGCTGATGAGATAACGAAGCTTGCTCATGCCGCAGGTGCCATCGTCGTCCTGGATGCTGCGCAGGCAGCACCTCATCGGGTGCTCAACGTAGAGCAGCTCGATGCTGATTTTATCGCCTTCAGTGCCCATAAAATGCTGGGGCCTTCCGGCATTGGCATACTATATGGGAAGGAAGCTCTTCTGGAAGACATGCCTCCGTTTCTGGGCGGGGGGTCGATGATCAATGTCGTCTCCGACGACGGGTTTACAACGGCCGCATTGCCGGCAAAATTTGAAGCCGGCACACCTGCGATCACACCGGCTCTGGCATTCCCAGCCAGTATCAAATACTTAAAGCAGGTTGGATTAGAGAATATTCAAGAGCACGAGCATCAGTTAGCCACATACGCTCATGAGCAACTTACGGCGCTTGGCAAAGTCAACATTTTGGGGCCAGCACCTCATGAGAAAGCCGGAATCGTAAGTTTCACTGTGGACGACTTACATCCGCATGATCTGACGCATGCCCTGGATAATCAGGGAGTGGCCATCCGAGCCGGACATCATTGTGCAATGCCGCTGCACAAGCGACTGGGGCTCTCAGCCAGTGCCCGAGCCAGTTTCTATCTCTACAACACGTCTGACGACGTCGACACGCTTGTCCGCGCACTCGACAAAGCCATTGCGCTATTCAGTTAGTCAGACGTGGCTGAAGCATCTGCTGTGCGTTGTGCCTGCAGAAATTCCCAATACTGTTTAACCACTTCTCGTTCTGGTAACGTACTGTGGACATGAGAGCGATGAGCGAGCAGATGTTTCTGCGCTTCCCAGGGGTCCATATCCCGATCTGCCATGAGCCAACAAAGGGCCACCGTAGCGCTACGTCCCCGGCCTGCTTTACAGTGAATATATACCGTATTACCCTGTTCAACATTTTCGGATACGAATGCCACTCCTTTCTTCACATCGTCGAAACAAGGTGGAGTGAAATCGATCGTGGGAATCCTCAATTGTTGGATGGAATGTTTTTGATACTGAGAAACCGGCCCTCCGTATTCATCGCAGGTATTCACTACCGCTCGAACTCCATCCGCCGCCATCCGGTTGACATCAAAGGGAAAGGGAAACGCTCCGACGATCACCTTTTCATCGATGAAATCCCACCAGTTGCGAATCTTCAGGATTCGACCCAACAGGAAGTTCCAGGCTAATGTTGCCGGAAACAAAAGTAGTGCTCCCAACCATTTCAATTTTCGCATATCGTCAATTATCTCACTATGGAGTTGCGGAAACTCACATCCTTCGTACCTGAATATTCTCAGCGTGTTTGAATTTTAATCACAATATTGACACAGTGGATATAGCTATTTCAAACGAACCGGTTTACGGATATGATTGCCGCACTCAAGCAATTGGCGTTAGACCCATTGGCCCATTAGCGATATCATCAACATTCATGCCTTCCCAACCCATCATTAGTGTTAGCGGCCTGCGTGCGATCGTCGGGGACTCGCTGACTCAGGAGTTGATTGAGCGGTACATTTCGGCTTACGCGTTGCAGCTAAATGAAAGGGATGCTCAGGGCCCCATTGTATTAAGTCGCGACGGGCGTGCATCCGGGGAGATGATTTGCGAATGGGTTGCCAACACGCTTATCAAATTTGGCCGTCATGTTCTCTATGCCGACATCATGGCCACGCCCACTGTCGGCATTCAGATTCTAGAACAGCGAGCAGCCGGGGCTGTTCAGGTTACGGCCAGCCACAATCCCCCTGAATACAACGGACTTAAACTTTACGGCCCGGACGGACGGATTCTCAATGCCGATCAGGGCGCTCAACTGCTCGAGTTGTATCGACAGGGTGCTGCACCTACTGAACCCTCACAAACGGCTACAAAAACGGAGCTCAACGATACACACCTCCTTCATTTACAGAAGCTGCTTGATTTAGTTGACGTGGAAGCGATCAGGAAATCTCAGTTCAAAGTACTGCTGGACTGTAACCATGGATCCGGATCTATCCTGGCCATTCCACTGCTGGAGTCACTCGGTTGCCAGCTTACAGTGCTGGGTGCCGAACCTAATGGACAATTTGCTCATCCTGCCGAACCCACTGCAGATAATCTGGAGAGTGTCAGCAGAGAAGTCATTGGTAGCCAATGTGATATCGGTTTTTGTCAGGATCCGGATGCAGATCGCCTGGCCTTAATCGACGCAAACGGGCAATATCCCGGTGAAGAATACACGCTCGCTTTATGCCTGAAGCAACTTCTGGCTGATCAACCCGGCAACGTCGTTATTAATTGTGCCACAAGCCGTATGGCTTATGATTTGGCTGAAGCCGCAGGCCAACAGTGTTATGAATCAGCGGTGGGCGAGGCCCATGTCGTTGACTTAATGCTCTCTTGTGGAGCTAGTTTTGGTGGCGAAGGCAACGGAGGACCAATTGATCCCCGTGTCGGACTGATTCGTGATAGTTTCGTAGGCATGGTGCGAGTCTTAGCGCTGATGGCATCACAACAACGCCCGCTACATGAAATTGCTCAGGACATTCCCGCTTACGCAATCTACAAGGACAAGATCCCGTTAGAAGGTGCTGATCCTCAGGCGGTCTGTGAAGAGTTGGTCCGGCGATTTCCCGAGGCCGAAGCGGATTGGACGGACGGGCTCAAACTGCGTTGGCCAAACGGAGATTGGTTGCTGGCAAGGGCAAGTAATACCGAACCGATCCTCCGCGCGATTGCTGAAACCCGGTCAATAGAATCCTCCCGTGCATTATGCGAAAAAGCACTCGGTCGATAATTCAACCAAGTGCTTAGGATTTCTGAACGAGTCTGCTGCCAAAGCGTGTTAGCCGATGACGTCCTTGCCAACATAGGGACGGAGAACTTCCGGAACGACAATCGTCCCATCTTCCTGTTGGTTGTTTTCCATCACCGCAATGATCGCCCGGCTAATGGCAATCGCTGTTCCGTTGAGTGTATGCAGGAATTTCGTGCCTTTTTCACCTTTTACTTTGTATCGAGCATTCAATCGTCGAGCCTGATAATCAGTACAGTTCGAGGTACTGGTAACCTCCCCCCACTCGCCATTTTCACCACGGCCGGGCATCCAGGCTTCCAGATCATATTTACGGTAAGCCGGTCCTCCGAGGTCACCAGTCGCCGTGTCCACCACGCGATAGGGAATTCCGAGACTATCGAATAGGTCACATTCAATCTGGCAGAAGTGCTCGAGCATTTCTTCACTTTGCTCGGGAAGCGTAAAGGCAAACATTTCCACTTTGGTGAATTGATGTACGCGGTACAGTCCACGAGTTGCGCGTCCGGCTGCTCCGGCTTCGGTGCGGAAACAGTGACTAATTCCACAAATCTTCAATGGCAACTGCTCAGAATCCAATGTTTCACCGGACATCATTCCCCCCAGGGGAATCTCTGCAGTGGCGACTAGATTCAAATTTGAGTTTTCGATGCTGTAAATCTGAGTTTCCGGGCCACGAGGAATGTAGCCCGTACCATGGAGGATTTCACTGTAGGCTAGATCCGGAGTAATCACAGGTGTAAAGCCATGACTTACCAGCTGACTGACCGCATATTGCTGCAACGCCAGTTCCAGCAACACTGCGTCGTTTTTGAGGAAGTAAAATCCAGTGCCTGCGATGCGTGCTCCAGCTTCAAAGTCTATCAGATCATGTTTTTCTGCCAATTCAACATGATCTAAAACCGTAAAACCAAACAACGGGGGTTCATGTTTTCCACGACGTACTTCCAGATTAGACTTGTCATCTTCTCCAACAGGAGCATCCGGGTGCGTCATATTTGGAATGCCGGACTGAATCTCCCGGATCGCATCGGCGACTTCGTCATGCTGTTTTTGGGCAGCATCTTTTTGCTCGCGTAATGCACGTCCTTCGGCTTTACGTTCTTCTCGCTCTTCGTCCGAAGATGCCTGTCCGATCGACTTGGAAACTTCGTTGGCTCGACGATTCAATTGCTCGGCCTGCTGCAATAATTTGCGACGCTGGTTTTCCAATTCCACGAGACGGTTAACGTCCGCAGTGACTCCTCGTAACTCACAATTTTTGGCGACTGCTTCGGCGTTTTCAACAATAAACTTACGATCAAGCATCGATGTCTAATCCCGTGTAATTTTGCTTAATTCCTGCCAGAGATGGGCACTGGCACGTGTACCTCGATAGTAATCATCTAACGAGAATTTTTCATTAGGGCTATGAGTATTATCATCATCAAGTCCCCAACCTAGTAGTAACGTATCGATTCCCAGTAATTCACGGAAGGCGGTTACAACTGGAATTGAGCCTCCTTCGCGAATAAATACTGGTTTTGTGCCAAATCCCTTTTCGATTGCCTCGGCAGCTGCCGCCATATAGGGACTATCCAGCGAGACCACGACCCCAGGTGCTCCATGATGATGAACTAATTCCATCTTGATCCCCGGAGGCAATAGGCCTTCAAGCATCTCCTGGACGCCATCACGGATCTTATTCGGATCCTGATTTGGTACCAGCCGACAGCTAAATTTGGCGCCTGCCCGAGCGGGTAAAACGGTCTTCGCTCCTTCACCCTGATACCCACCCCAGATGCCATTAATGTCGCAGGTAGGTCGAGCCCAACGACGCTCCAGGGTTGTATATCCTTGCTCACCGTGAACATCCTCAATACCCAGTTTCGATTTGAATTCTTCCTCTGAGAATGGGAGTGCTGCAAACTGTTGTCGCTCGCGGTCTTCCAAATCGATCACATCATCATAGAAGCCGGGAATCTGAATGCGGCCATTTTCGTCGACCAGTTTCCCCAACATTTGAGTGAGTGCGTTAACCGGATTCGATACGCCTCCACCAAACGTACCACTATGTAAATCCTGCTTTGGACCCTCCAGATAAACCTCAAAATAGACGATACCTTTCAGGCCGTAAGTAATCGCTGGCTGTCCTTTGGCAAACTGGCTCGTATCGCTAATCACAGCGATATCGGCCTGAAGACGATCTTTGTATTCCTGCAAAAATCGATCCAGATTTGAACTCCCACATTCTTCTTCGCCTTCAATCACATACTTCAGTTGAACCGGAAGGTGACCTTCGGCTTCCATCCAGGCCTGAGCACTCTTTATATGTGTCAGCATCTGTCCTTTATCGTCAGTCGCTCCGCGGGCCACAACATTGCCATCTCGTTCGGTCGGTTCAAACGGGGGAGTAATCCACTCTTCCAATGGATCAGGTGGCTGAACATCGTAGTGGCCATAGACCAGGACAACCGGTGCTCCTTCCACTGGCGGAGATTCGGCGTAGACGATCGGATGCCCTTTGGTCTCCACCAACTCTGTTTCAAATCCTAAGCTTTCGAACTGCCCGGCCACCCATTGCCCGGCTCGACGCACTTCCAGCTCGTACTGACTATCGGTGCTGACACTAGCCATTCGCAGTAATTCAAATAGATCGTCCTGATTTCGCTGACGATGCTCATCTAAATAGGCTGATATTTTATCCATCGTTACTCTTTCCTGATGCTAACTTTCCAAGGACGGGATGCTGTTTACCAGACGCTGTCACCGGTCGTCTGAGCAAAAATGCTTTGGTCACCGCTGAGACGTACAATATAATGACTCACAAGCCGGTCGACTATTGTGTTAGACCGAGAAGGTGACCACTCTTTGGAGCCTAACCATGGGGCAACAAACTGCTCAACCTATCGTCGAAACCGACAATCAGCCTAAACAACAGCCTCGCTATAACGTGGTTTTATGGAATGATGAAGATCACACCTTTGAATATGTAATCCACATGCTGAAGGAGTTGTTTGGCATCAAGTTGGAGCAGGGTTTCAAAATTGCCATGCGAGTTGATAACAATGGTCGGGCAATTTGCTTAACTACGACACTCGAACATGCCGAACTTAAACGAGACCAAATACATGCGTATGGTAAAGATGAACTCATTGCCAATTGCCAGGGTTCCATGTACGCTACGATTGAACCGGTCGAATAAGCCCTATCTATAAGAATCATGTCAGCGAAACTAAAAACTGTCACCCTTGGTTGTAAAGTCAATCAGTACGAAACCGAATTCATTCGGGAAGGACTGGCACGGATTGGTTATGAAGATGCCCAGCAGGATGAAAAGGCTGATCTCTGTATCGTAAATACCTGCACGGTCACGAATGAAGGGGATTCCAAAAGCCGCAAAGTCATCCGTCAATTGGCACGAGAAAACCCGGACTCTCGTATCGTAGTCATGGGTTGCTATGCGACACGTGCGCCGGAAGAAGTCGAAGCCCTACCAAACGTAGCCGAAGTGGTCACTGACAAACGAGAGTTACCGGACATGCTGGGACGCTTTGGTGTGGTCGATATCCCCACCGGTATCTCCGGGTTTGGAAACCGTCACCGCGCCTATGTGAAGGTTCAGGATGGATGCCTGTTACGTTGTAGTTACTGCATTATTCCCCATGTTCGCCCAGCGCTGACCAGTCGCCCGATGCAACATATCCTCGATGAAGTCGATCGATTAGTTGCTAATGGATATCGTGAAATTGTACTCACCGGCATTCATATCGGTCACTATGGAGTTGACTGGAATATGCACAAACCGCGGGAAGAATGGATTCGACTGGCCAACCTTGTGCAGGAAATTGCTCAGCGTCCCGGAAATTTCCGCATCCGCATCTCAAGTATTGAAGCGACCGAAGTTACCAAAGAACTGATCGCTGTCATGGCTGAATTCAAAGAGAAGATCACTCCGCACCTGCATATCTGCCTGCAAAGTGGTTCGGACTCTGTCCTTCGTCGAATGCGTCGCCGGTGGAGTAAGAAGACATTTATCAACCGCTGCAACTTAATCCGTGAAGCCTTAGAGAACCCCTCCTTTACCACCGATGTCATTGTGGGGTTCCCCGGGGAAACGGAAGCGGAATTTGCAGAGACTCTGGATACTGTCCAACAAGTTGGCTTTTCCAAAATTCATATGTTCCCGTTCTCGGCGCGGCGAGGCACGCCTGCGGCAGAAATGGAAAACCAACTTCCAAAACAAGTAAAGAAAGATCGTGGTAAGCAATTAGGGCTTGTTGAAGATCAGATGCGTGAAGAGTACTTTGCCAGCCTGATCGGGTCTGAATTAGAGGTTCTGGTTGAAGCGAAAGATCGAAACAGTGATGGCCAATTGGTGGGAACAGCCTGTCGCTACGCGCCAGTTCAATTCACCGGCGAAGAAGCAATGATTGGTTCGCTGGTCAAAGTCATCGCCGAGCGAGTGGAAGGCGATCGCATTCTGGCTCGTCTGGTCGTCTAAGCAGCGGGTTTAAAAGCGCGATAGATAACTCGAGCCAATTGATTTTTTCGGCACGTGCACAGGCCGTGGCTGAATGTCAAACTGAATGCCGCCCAATGTTCGCGGTCGCAAGCCGAATTGACTTGAATTCGGGATTTGTACTCGTTGAGCGCCATAAGCTTTCATGACTGCCGCGACGCGCGGTTCCAGGTTAATCTTGCCATCGAGCTGACGTGTGCCCAGTTTATTAAAACTGCCAACACAGACAACGCTTTCATGGCGATCATGATATTCATAAGCTTCGATGCCCTGCTTTCGCAATGCAACTACGAGCTTATGAGCGTTTTCGGCTGCCTTTACCAGGCTGTCTGAGACGCTTGCTTCAGCATCGTAGTTTTTCTCAATGTCGTAAACGACTTTACCTCGAAATGTAGCAACCTGAACAGTAAACTTGCCCGGATTCTTGAGCAGGCTGTGATCCACTCCGCTATTGAGGCGTTCGACAAACGGATCAACCGAGTTTTGTGTAAAGTATTCGGCAGGCATCAATGGATTTCTAATAATAAACGCCCGGCCCATCGGACCTTTTTTATCTGCACTTAAATTGAGTTTTCGTTGAATCGAACGCAATCCGGCATAAACCTGTGCCGTGCCTGCTTCCGGTTCTGCTCCCAGCGTCCGGGGATGCATCGTTTTGATCCTGGTTAGAAGCTCCTGAGCATCGTCTGACTGAAGCGATTCAAAATTACCAACCAGGACTGCAATTTCGTCGAACTGCACATTGCGGTTATAAACCATCTGCTTGGGCTTGCCGTACCTGTCGATTCCCCGGCCTTCCACCTTATTGGAAAAATCATACGACTTGCGATGCATGAACGCCTCAAGTTTATACTCTTTGCGTAATTCAAGAATCAGATCGTGTGCTTGTTTCTCAGCACCGGAACCACGAAATGAAGTGGCCATCACCATCCACGGCCCCTGCTCCTGTGTGATTACATATCGTTTGGCCGGATCCGCGTCCACTTTTTGGAAAGGGAAAAACAGATAGTCAAATGGGTTCTCCGCACGCACGGTGGAGCTGCCCAACGTGAGTAGCGTCAAACTGGCTAATACGAATCCCGTAATTCTCGTGCTCTTCATCTAACACCCGTCCAAATTGAAAGTAATTTGAGGGCGTAAGCGTATCAAAAACCAAGTTTGTGAGGATAGGCCGATTTCGTCGAATCGAGGCCTGGAATCCGTCCCTTTACAGACCTCCGGTCGCCATTAAACTTTTTATTTCAGCAGTTATCTTCCGCATGGCACGACTACGATGACTTAGCACTTTTTTGATACTTGGACCAAGCTCTCCAAAGGTCTTATGATATTCCGGAATTTCAAACAACGGGTCATAACCAAATCCATTTTCGCCGGCAGGTTCAAACCGCATGCGACCATAGCAATAATCCTCGGCAGTTGCCCGAATTTCTCCGGAGGGATCCGAAATCGCCATATGACATGTATAAAAAGCCGTTCGTTTCTCCAGAGGTAAGTCTCCCAGTTCTGCCAGTACCTTCTCGTTGTTTCGCTGGTCGGTGGCGCCGGGGTCACTGTAGCGAGCGGAATAGACACCCGGCTCGTTGTTTAATGCAACCACCGAAATCCCGCTGTCCTCCCCCATCACCCACATTCCCAAATTCTGTGCTTGCTGACTGGCTTTCAATGCCGCGTTTTCGGCAAATGTCGTACCGGTCTCGTCCACCTCAATCGCATTCTCAACATCCGCCAGAGTCCTTAAGGTTAATCCCAGTGGAGCGAGTAGTTGTTCCAGTTCAATCCGTTTTTTCTGGTTGTGCGTTCCCAGAACCAACACATGTTCAGACATGCTTAAAACCTATGCATTCCTTGGTGTACTAATTGAAGTTCTTTGAACACCAATCTACTTTTCGATGAGGTAGTACTCAATGGTGGAGACCAGTGCATCCTGATGTGAGAAGGGAACAGAGATCACAATGGTTCTGCTCAGGCCAAACTGAGGTTCCGCTGTTTGATAGTGAATTCGCACTCCGCCTCGCTGAGTCTGAATCTGTTGAACGTAGCCCCAACCAAGTTGTCGTTGTTGCCCCAAAACAGATTGAATGATACCAGTGGGCCCGATATGAAACTTCACAGGCATCCATAACCGCCAGGACACAAGCAAGAACGAGCAAACAGAAATGGCAGTCATCGTCCAGTCGCTACTGAACCAATAAACCATGAAAACGGCTACGGTATAAGCACTAAGCACGCCAAAGAACAGAACGGGCTGAGTGCGAGGTTGCCAACAGACCGTATTAAACTCCGGGCGTTGGGAAAGTGCGGAAGTGGATCCGGTGGAAGCACTCGAAGTCTCTCCGGCTTTCTGTTTTACACGTTTGGCAGGCATCGCTTAATTTCTTTCCTCGCCGGATTGCATTCCGGCCAGTTCTTGCTCGAGCGTAATTGGGCCAGCGGCCTTCGCTCCTGTCACTCCGTGAAACATATACACCACAGCGCCAAAGATCAATGTTGAGAACACGATCAAGCCGGTCAGACAGACGCCGTAATACTGAGTCAGCAACGTCGTCATATTACTCACGGGTCTATACTTTAAGTCAATTTCCTTGCGTTCGACAGGCAACTGCCCATCCTGGTGTTGGTTAGATTTATTGACCCAGGCTTCCCAATCTGATTGGTCTTTCTGACGAACCTGATCCGGAGCGTCTACGACTCGTTCCCGAGCCTGTTGCATATTCACGACGATCGCGGAAATCAACCCGATGTACGCCATAATCCAGACGATCAGTAGCGGCTTACTAAACTGTTTTACTGATAGGCCCATCTTTTAAAAATCCTCAAACAGCAAACAGGACACTTTATGAGCCTCGGTGGATAGTTGCGGAGCCACTGCATGACATTGATCGAGTACTTCAGGACAGCGATCCGCGAAGGGACAACCGGGGTAGACGATATCGGGAGAAGGAACTTCCCCTTCTAGTTTGACTCGCTTTTGACTCACATTCTGATCTGGATCCGGAACCGGGGCTGCAGATAATAACGCTTTAGTATAGGGATGCTTCGGATCTCGATAAAGCTCATCGGAGCTGGCAAGCTCTACGATACGTCCCAGATACATCACTCCGACCCGGTTGGCAATATGACGGACGACTGCCAAATCATGAGAGATAAAGACATAGGCAACGCCTAGTTTTTGCTGCAGGTCCATTAACAAGTTAATGACCTGAGCCTGAATAGAAACATCCAGAGCGCTAACTGCTTCATCACAAACAATCAATTGAGGTTGGACTGCCAAGGCCCGTGCAATCCCGATTCTTTGCCGTTGTCCACCCGAGAATTCATGGGGATAGCGATTCATATATCGCGGATTGATCCCCACCAGCTCCATCAATCGGATGACTTCCAGCTGTTCGTCCTGGTCGGAAAGACCCAATCCAAAATTGCGCATCGGTTCGCGGATAATCTTACCCACCGTCATACGGGGATTGAGCGAGGCAAAGGGATCTTGAAACACCATTTGTGCCTTGGCTCGGTAAGGACGCATCGCCGCTTCACCGAGATGGTCTATCTGAGTGCCATCGAGGATGACCTCTCCTTCCCGGTGAGCATTGCGAATCAGATTCAGCACAGCCCGTGCGGTAGTCGATTTGCCACAACCTGATTCACCTACCAATCCAAGCGTCTGCCCGGCTTCCACATCAAAACTCACACCATCCACTGCTCGGATTGCTGCGGGAGCTTTACCAAATCCACGACGCGGAGGCTTGAAATGAACTTTCAAATCCCGGACTTGTAATAACGGCGTACTCATGACGAGTGATCCTCCTCTGTCTGCGTAATATCCTGCAGACAGGCATGTTGATGAGGAGTTTCACCTTCAAGTGCCACCAGTGGTGGCGTGTCCTGTAAACAGGAATCCTGGACAAATTGACAACGGGGATTGAAGGAACATCCGAGAGGTAGATTGAGCAGGTCCGGTGGCTGCCCATCGATCGCCTGCAAATCATCCTCGCCCTGATCCCAGCGGGGTGCGGAATTTAAGAGGCCGACCGTGTAGGGATGACGAGGTTGACGAAAGATTTCTCTGGTTGTCGACTGTTCGACTTTGCGGCCGGCGTACATAACCATCACCCGGTCACAGATACTGGCCACCACGCCTAAATCATGCGTGATGAAGATAATGGCCGTCCCAAACTCTTCCTGCATACTCTTCATAAGCTCTAGAATCTGAGCCTGAATAGTAACATCCAACGCTGTGGTCGGTTCATCCGCAATGAGGATATCCGGCTGACACGAGATCGCCATTGCAATCATGACTCGCTGTCTCATGCCTCCGCTGAACTGGTGCGGATAATCCCGAATTCGCTTCTCAGCCCCGGGAATTCCCACTTTCCTGAGGATTTCAATCGCATGTTCCGTTGCCTGAGCTCGGTTGAGTTGCATATGCAGCATCGTGACTTCAATCAGCTGTTCCTCGACCGTCAGAAACGGATTTAAGGCCGTCATGGGATCCTGAAAAATCATAGCGATCTTCTTACCACGAACCTGCTGCCATTGTCGCTGATTAAGCTCCAACAGGTTTTGCCCGTTGTAGAGCACCTTCCCACCGGCTATTTTTCCCGGCGGTTGTGGTATGAGCCCCATCAGTGACAGATTCGTGACAGACTTACCAGACCCGGATTCACCCACAATTCCCAGGGTTTCCCCCGGATACAAATCAAAACTCACTCCGTTCACTGCCCGCACAACACCACTATCCGTGTGGAATTCCACCTGGAGGTTTTGTATCTGAAGTATGGGTTCGGTTGAATGAGACATAGTAATTGAGTGAGACTACCTTGATGAGTTTTTTGAGCTGATGATTTACTTGTTTTTGAGTTTCGGATCGAGTGCATCCCGGACACCGTCGCCAAGGAAGTTTAATGCAAACAGAGTGGTGGCTAATGCCATTCCTGAAAAGGCAATCATCCACCAATAGGTTTTGATGATGGTAATCACCTGAACTCCTTCATTCACTAACAGGCCCCAGGAAATATTCGGAGCTTCGACTCCCATTCCCAGAAAAGAAAGAAAAGCTTCAAAGCGGATGACAGCCGGGATCGTGAGTGTCAGATAGACGATCACAATTCCCATTACGTTGGGGACCAAATGGCGAAAGACGATCTGCATCCGCGTGGCACCGATGGTTTTTGCCGCTTCTACGAACTGCTCGTTTTTCAACGAAATTACCTGTCCGCGAACCACGCGTGCCATGGTAAGCCAGTAAATAGCTCCGATTAAAAGGAAGAAGACATGAATCTGACCGATGTGATATTCCTGTAATACTTCTCGAACATCAGGACTTGAAAGGAAGGACATGATGAAAATGACAATGAAGATAAACGGGATCGAGTAGAACACGTCGACCAACCGCATCATCAGGTTATCAACCCAACCTCCCATATAGCCGGAGATTGCTCCGTAACTGACTCCGATCATCAACGAAACCAGCGTGGCGATGAAACCACATGCCAGAGAAATACGGGATCCCCAGAAGACCCTCGACAACACGTCTCGCCCCAACTTGTCCGTGCCAAAGATCGACGGGATACAAAAGTCACCGAACAGCAGCAAACGCAAAGAGATCAGAGGTTTCGTGAGAAAGTTGGGGTCGTTCCAGTACAGATTAATCGGGTGTTTTTGCTCGCGGGCTTCCACCTCGGTCATGAGTTCTTTATGTTTGGCGTTGCCTGCTACCTGTAAATCGGCCTCCGCGATGAGACGCGCCGTTTCTTCGTCATATTGTTTGATGCCTAACGAAAAACCCTCCCATTGTGGCGGCAAAAGCTCTCGATTCTTTACATCCTGATAAATGGGCGACTGTAAAGGCAGTAATGGAGTTAAGATTGCCAACAGGACGATCGTAAGCAGAGACCACAACGAAATCATCGCCGCTTTATTTCGTTTCAACCGTTTCCAGGCGTCGGCCCACAACGAGACTCCATGCACATCGTGTGCTTCCTGGAGAATTGCTGCCAGCCTTTCGAGCTCGCTTGGTGGTTGGTTAGGAATCGGCATGGTTGGTTCGTCGTTGGTGAAGAAGGTTTATAGGATGGTTGGCTTCCAGGGCTCGCTATTCCAATTTGACTCGGGGGTCGATAATCGAGTACGCCAGGTCCACCAACGTATTCATGCCAAACAACAGGACGGTATAGGTAAGTAGAGCTCCCATGGCGAGCGTATAGTCGCGTTGAATGGCAGCTTCGATAAAGTGGCTTCCCATTCCCGGGATGACAAAGATTCGTTCCAGGACAAGTGATCCGGTGAGGATACCGGCAATGGCAGGTCCCAGATAGGAAACGACTGGAAGTAATGCGCCACGTAAACCATGTTTCATCACGACGGTACGCGGACTCAATCCTTTGGCGTAAGCGGTGCGGATGTAATCATTACCAAGGACTTCGAGCATACCGGTCCGCGTTAATCTGGCGATGTATCCGGCGAAGGGTGCACCGAGGCAGAAGGCTGGCAGAATGATTTGATTTAAATCTCCCCAACCGGCAGCCGGAAACATCTGGAGGTTAAATACGAAAATAACAATAAGCATGGCGGCCAGCACAAAGTTGGGAATCGCAATTCCCAATGTTGCCATCATCATGAACGAATAGTCATAGGCACTGTTACGACGCACAGCGGATACCACCCCTGACGTCATTCCAATGGTGATGGCAAAAACCATTCCTAGAATTCCCAGAGCGGCTGAGACGGGAAATCCCTGAGCAAGAATCTCATTGACCGTGTAATCCTGCAGCTTAAAACTGGGGCCAAAATCCAGACGCACGGTATTCCACAGATGGGTGAAGTACTGTTCTGAGATCGGTGCATCAAGATTGTAACGGGCTTCCAGACGGGCACGTACAGCTTCAGATAGAACACGCTCGCCATTCAACGGGCCACCCGGTATTTGCCGCATCAAAAAAAACGAGACGGTGAAGACAATCCAGACGGTGATGATCATCCAGCCAAATCGTTTGAGCAGGAAGGTCAGTACTTGCATTAATCCTCTGCTCCGTCTGATTCGAGAGAAAGCAGATGCAGCGGATGCACATCCTGTAAGTTGGCACTAAAACCGTGCACTCGGATGTTAACCATATTGAGCGAGACGTAGAAGTAAATGGGAATGATCGGCTGTTCGTCCATTAACTTCTGTTCAATCTGCTGAAAGATTTCCATCCGTTTGGCAGGATCTGGCTCGTACTTGGCTCGTTCAATCCCTTCGTCATAAAATGCGTTGGACCATTTGGTTTGATTGTTAGGTCCATCGGTTACCCACATATCCAGAAACGTATTGGGGTCTGCATAATCACCAATCCAGCCGGAACGTGAAACCATGTAATCTCCGATGCGAAGTGTATCGAGAAACGTTCCCCACTCAAGGTTTCTAAGCGAAACATTGATGCCCAGATTCTTTTTCCAATCCTGCTGGATCACTTCGGCAATATCCCGGTGGCTATCAGCCGTATTGTAAAGAATCTCAATGGTCGGTAACCCTTTGCCATTTGGGAAACCAGCTTCAGCCAAAAGTCGCTGCGCCTCCTGTGGGTTATACTCGCCACAGAAACTACTCTGATGACCATTCATGCCCGGAGGAACGAGACTGCGTGCCGGCACCTGACCACCTTTGACGATGTTGTCCACGATCGATTTCTTATCGATGCCCATGTTGAGTGCCTGACGCACTAAGGGATTGTCCAGCGGCGGCTTAGAAGTATTGATTCGATAGAAATAGACTGCCAGAAATGGAGTCGAGACAAATTCATCTCGATCCCTGAGCATCGGAACAAGCGTATTCGGGGGCTTCGTGTCCCAGTCGAGTTGACCGTTGAGAAACATATTCAGACTGGTTGTTTCAGACTGAATTGCCAGCACATCTATTGAATTCAACGCAACACTTTCGGCATTCCAGTAATGTTCGTTCTTTACCAGTCGCAAGCGGTCTCGAATTCGACGTTCGCGTAAAACAAACGGACCGTTGCTGACAATAAAGCCAGGCTTAGTAAATTCACGATCGCCATGTTTTTCCAGGCTTCCCCGATGGACCGGATGCAGCGGGTAAAAGGCGGCCAGTTCCGGAAAATAAGGGGTTGGGCTATTGAGTGTGACTTCAAAGTCGTGCAACGATTTGGCTTTGATTCCAACATGGTCGAAGTCAAACAGGACATGCTGAACCGATGTGATGGTGGTTAAGTCCTGTTCACCGTGATACGAATCAACAAGTGACTGAATGGCTTGATCGGTAGGATCCTGCGTCGTGACTACCTGAATTTCTGTGCTGTCCCCCGATGGAAACTCCACGACGAACAATGCAGGACCTGAAATGCCGCCACCGCCATGTCCATCATCACCACCTTCCTCTGCATGTTCTTCGTCGGCATCAGGCTGAATGAGTTCCAGCAATGTACCTCGTCGCACCGTGCCTCGTGGAAACATCTGCCCGGAGACTGGCCGGTCATCCATCTCGACTTCGACAGGATCGCCAATATGCAAGTCAACCGAAGCAAACTTCTGAGCATTCTTCACATAGAAAAGTTGGTAGTTATATTCCGAAGCTGTTTCCGGATGCAGGAATCTCATCCAGGACCAGGCAAAGTCCTCTGCTGTAACCGGATCACCATTGGTCCAGTTGGCATTTTCACGAATATGGAAACTGTAGACCGTGCCGTCTTCACTGACCTGATAGGAGTCTGCCATGGCAACCGCTTTGGGCTTGGTCGGCGTTCTGCCTAACTCGTCCGGCTCACCATCAGGAACACTACGTAACAAACCTTCGTATAGGGCATTAATTACGCGTCCTTCCGGAACTCCGGTCGCCTTGGCAGGATCGATTGTCTTGACTTCCGTTCCATTGTTGAACACGAAGTCTGCCGGAGGTAATGTCCCGAGATTAATTGCCCAAACGACGGAAATGCCGGCAATCAATAAAAGGAAGACGGGGAAGTACTTGCGTAAAATACGTACCAAATGAAGCTCCTGAGTCGTTGAAAACCAGGCTAACGGCGGTTTCTCGTTCGGTTCTCTATTTTCGCCGATTTTTAGGGGATAAAACAACCGCTAACTATCAAACTAACCCCCAAGATTTTGAAAAAAGGAGCGAATACCAAAGGAGACAGACGATCATTCAAATTGATGAACGCGTCTCAGTTATATTAATGTGTCCTTCTTTCTTGAAAGTCCATGACATACGTCGGTTTTCATTTGAAAACAGGTAGTAATTGAGTTACAACGGCTATGTTAGGAATGTAGCACTAATGGGGGAGACAGAATTCCCCGCTTATTTTCAAAGTGTCTGGGTACTATAAGGCGATCCTGACCATGCAACATGATGATGAACAAACTCCTGAAATCAGACCGAATCCCGCAATTGGTTCCCCAATCTCTGCGTCATTAGAAGGCAAACTTGGGGAGCAGACACAACAGCATAAATTTCGCCAACCGGCTGTCGCTCCGACTAGGGATCTGGTAAGTGATCTGATCGAAGTCTTTAAGCTGTTGTCCGACGAAACTCGTTTACGGATCGTACTGTTGCTTTTGGAAATGGGCGAGTTGAATGTTCGTATGCTTTGCGAACGGCTTAATCAAAGTCAGCCCGCTGTAAGTCATCACTTGGCATTGCTACGTGTTGCCGGTTTTATCGAGCGACGTCGAGAAGGTAAAAGCAATTACTATCATGTGGTTCAGGACAAACTGGAACTGGTGATTTGTTCACTCTTCCGTACGGTTCCCGGCCGAGCATCCTACCTGCAGTTCCATGACTTCCAGGTGGAATACCACCCGCGAGTCGCTGGCATTGTCGAGCTTACTCCCGGCAGTCCTACAAGCCAATCCAGTGTCTCGGTATCACGCAGTCTCTAGTTTTTTCGCAAGCGTGTTTAACCGTTAGGGTATTGCCGACAATACTCATACAACGCCATAGTCGTTGCCGTTGCTGCGTTGTAGGAATACGGCATTCCCCAAACGGGAATCTCCACCGTGGCATCCAGGATTTCTAAGACGTCATGCTTGATGCCATGACGTTCATGTCCAATCACCAGAACGCATTTGCGTGGAAATCTGAATTCGTGAATATTGGCCGAGTTCGAAGTTTGCTCGAGACCAATCAGCGGATACCCTTCAGTTTTTAATTTTTTGAGCACCGGTAGTAGAGACCGACGTACCTGAAAGTCCAAATGAAGTTCGCCCTCACGGGATATCTTAGGATCGACTTTGACATTTCCGCAGGCAATGAATTTTTGAATTCCACAGCAAGCGGCCGCACGAATCATTCTGGCGACGTTGACATTGCTACGCATTTCCGGACAAGCCAAAACGAGCTTCCGCGGCTGCATTAACTCGGTGGGTGGTTTATGCCGCTGATGCACAAAATCATTCATCCTGCAGTGATTCTCCCCGGGAACCTCTAGGAACCCTCTATAAAAAAAGCCACCGAAATCAGGATTTGTAAAAACCTGTTTCGATGGCCGTGCTACCCCACTAGGATTTGAACCTAGACTAAGTGGACCAAAACCACTTGTGCTACCATTACACTATGGGGTAATCGCTTCAACCACGAAGAGTTGAATGCAAATATATATACCGAAAAAATGGTCCTACGAAAAGCTGACACAGCTCAGCAATCCACATTTCATTTCATTTTTTGTATTCGGATTTGGAATCTCTGTTTACCACCGTGAATGCCAATTGCTCTAATTCCATCGCCAGATCCACTCCGATGACCCGCACTTGAGATGGAACGCTGATCGTAACGGGAGCAAAATTAAGGATCCCTTCAATACCAACCTCAACCACCTGATCCACCACGCTTTGAGCTGCATGGGACGGGACACTGATGGCCACGAGACGAATACTCTGATCTGAGACGACCCTCGCCAGATCATGGATGTCATAAACATCCACTCCTTCAACCTGTGTGCCAATCACCTGATCATCTACATCGAAGGCAGCCACGATGCGAAAACCCTGATCGTGAAACCCTTTGTATCTCAATAAAGCTCGCCCCAGATTACCGATACCAATCAAGGCTATGTTCCAGGTTGAGTTGGTTCCCATAATGTTCTTAATGGCAGACACCAATTCCTGACAACGATAGCCAATGCCAGGATGTCCAAATTGGCCGAAGTACGCCAGATCTTTGCGAACTTGAGCATCTGTCACTCCGAGCAGATAGCCGAGTTCGGTACTATTGGTGGTCTCATTGCCATCGCGAATCAGGTGTTGAACTTCGCGCAGGTACAGGCTCAGCCGTCCTACGACAGCTTTAGGGACGACGAGTTCGCCCCGCTCGTTAAAAAGTCTGGATTTCTGTTCTGACATGGTTTCCATTCAGAATTCGAAGCGATAGTCCGGTCTTTAAGTTTTACCGGAGAACGGGAGCATTGAGCAAACCGCCGACTGGAAAAACCGGGTTTTGAAGGTTTCCCAAGCTTGTAACCGTTATAGCTTACACAATCTGCAAAAAACCCCGCGGAAACCGCTGAAATCGTTGTAGAGTTCCATAATTATTCATTTCGCCTATTTAGCCTGCCCGAATTTAGATACGGGTAGTCGTAAATAGATGAAATCTACGCTCAAGGTAAATTATTCGGGATTCCGATAATTTTTTTACGGCCGCCTTTGTACCAGCAGTAAGAATTGCTTGGGGCATTCAGGATGTAGCCACCAAACCGTACCTGAAACAACTCATCGGTTTGGTTCACTTGATGGATCAAGTTAGTGATCGAAACGACCACGTTTCGATGAACAAAACAGATTACCGTTTTCCATTGAGTGAGCTTAAATCACCGAAGGAGTACCCCATGTTAAAATCACGTTGGAGCGTTAGCAGTCTGGCAGTATTTATCTGCCTATTAATGCTGGATACAGCTTCGGCTGGATATCTCGGCCTGGCAAACTACCGTAATTGCGGGATTGCGGAACCTGAATCGATTTGCGAATCTCAGGTACAGACGCATACGATCATGCGTACTCGGCGACGCGTCGTCTTCGATCAACAGCAGTATACCTGTTACAAAACGGTTTATGACACCGTTGTGGATACGAAGGATATTGAATGCGTAAAGTATGTCAATGAAACCAAAGTTCGTGACATAAATTACGAAGTAGCTCGCCGTGTTTATGAAACAAAATACCGAGACGTCAACTATACGACGACTCGTCCTGTCTGGGAAACCAAGCAGCGTGTTATTAACTACACGCAGCGTCGTCCTGTCTGGGTGACTAAAACCAAAGAGATCCCCTACTCGGTTTTAAAACCGGTTGTCGAAACGAAACAACGTGTCATCAATTACACGGTTACGAAACCTGTTTATGAAACGAAGACGCGGACGCACACCTGGAACGTAACGCGACCAGTCTGGGAAACCAAACAAAAGACAGTGAATTACACTGTTCCTAAAACGGTTTGGGAAACCAAACAACGTGTCATCAATTACACGGTGCGTAAACCTGTCTATGAAACAAAGACACGGACGGTCACCGAGGTGATTCGCAAACCCGTTCATTACACCAAGACTGTCCAGATTAAATCCGGGCATTGGGAAACCAATATCATCGAATGCCCCGGGCCCATTCGTCGCCGAGTGGTACGTACGCCCGGATGTTGGACCTGGGATCCTACCTGCTGTCGACGCATTTGGGTGCCGGGTTCCTGTGAGGTTGTGGAGTATCAATGTCCGCCTCGTCAGATTTGTAAACGTGTTTGGGTTCCTGAAATCTGTACCAAAGAAATCCCCTGTGTGAAATACGTTCGGGAAACGGTGCAAAAACAGATACCGTATACCAGCTGCCGTTGGGTCAATGAGCCTAAACAAAAGGTCTGTACATATCGGGTCTGTAAGGTCGTTCCTGAAACCAAACAACGAATCGTCAACTACCGTACCTGCCGTATGGTGACTGAAACGAAGTCGCGTCAGGTTCCTTATACCGTTTGTCGTATGGTAAAAGAAAACAAACAACGGACTGTGAACTATCGAACCTGCCGACTGGTACGTGAACAAAAAGTTCGCATCTGTAATTACAAAGCACTGCAGATCGTTGTAGAAACAAAACAACGCGTTGTGAATTATCGACAGTGCCGAATGGTGAAGGAAACCAAAACCAAACAGGTTCCTTATCAGGTCTGCAAAATCGTCAAAGAAACCAAAACTCGTCAGGAATGTTACACCGTACGCAAACCGGTGAAGTACACCAAGACGATTCAGGTTTGTAAACGCGTGCCTAAACAGGTGCCCTACACCGTGACCCGGTGTGTTCCACGAGTGATCTGTGAACAATATCCGGTTACCGTTTGCACGCCCAATCCATGTGGCCTGTTACGACGTAGCCTGCTTCGGGATTGCTGCTTTTAAGCAACGAACGGACAATTAAAAGAAAGCGTTACCGAGTGCTCTTCAGAGGGCACTCGGTTTTTCTATGGTGAATCCGTAGACGTGGACTCTGCGGTCGAAGCTTCCGCTTCAAGTACGACTTCTAACTCGGCTGGCACACGCGCCGATTGCTGCGGCATTCCCAGTCGTTTGTCTAACTGAGAAAGGTAAGCCAAGGCAACAAAATCGTACAACGCATGACTCGTCGCAGCTGGAAGAACAGAACCGGTTAATTCAGCGAGATAGCCAAAGTAGATCCCTATCAAAAACGTCGCTACGAAATACGCCACGGAGACAGCGTGGCATAAAGCAAAACCAAAGGCCGTAATAATAATTGGAATCCAAACAGTCACTTCACCATTGCCCAGAGACTTAAGCCACTGCTGAAGGAATCCCCGAAACAACCACTCTTCACCAAAGCCGGCTCCTAACGAAATCAAAAGTAATCCCCACAGAGGAATTCCACGTAGCAGTGGCATGAGTTTCGTCAGAACCAGTTCTCTTAATTCCTGTAAAGGATGCCAATGAGGACCGCATAATTCCGCGATGACAAAGAATGTGATCATGGGAACCGTTGCGATCAATCCATAGGTGAATGACGAAAGCCAGGAATCTTCACCAAGTAGCTGTTCAGAAATAGGTGTGGATATGCCACACCAGGAAATCAACATCCAGGCAACTGGCACCATCGCAAATTCAATTAGTACGAATTTCAACAGTACCGATTTCCAACCAGACGAATCCTGCAACGCTTTTTCAGATGCACTTGGCTGAAATTCCTCTGTCTCAGGTGAGCTTAAGAGTTCGGCTTCAACAGAAACCGTGTTGAAGCATTTCTGGTCATCTTCTGCTGAATTCTGAGGGTTTTCGTTAGGGTTTGAACGATCCACAGGAGCCTCGGACTATTTGTTGTCAATTCGGCAAAATAACCATGCGATCACGTCGATTAGTGGTACTTTTACAAAGAATCACAGTAGTCGGAGTGTTTCACGACAATAACCCCTAAATTAGGTGGTTTTATTGATTGACACTTCACGAAGTTCACTGGTAGATTTACCTACTTATGTTTAGACCACACACTTCACCTAGATAGCCTTTGTTCGCTGGTTAAACGCTCTTGCTCAACACGCTAGTTTAACTATTTTGAAATGATGGCGAGTTAGGTGGCCTATATGGTTTAACCATCAATATAACCAACAATCTTACTAATCACAGCAATCGGAAATACGGATAAATCACCGTAGAGTCGATTGCGAACAGCATATTTTGACGAACCTTGTCTACGGTTCAAAACCCCAATTAGGACAGATTTACAACATGGCAAAAAAGACTGCTAAAATGACGTACTACTTCGGTAAGACTAAGACCGAAGGCCGCGGAGTCGGAAAAGAGATCCTCGGTGGTAAAGGCCTCAACCTTGCTGAAATGACCGGAATTGGACTCCCAGTACCTCCTGGATTCACGATTACCACTCAAGTATGTGCCGACTACTACGATCTGGGGGAAAAGCTTCCTGCCAATTTGATGGCGGATGTGTCGAAGAATATTCGCACCTTGGAGCGTGAATTGAAAAAGGGATTTGGCGATGCTAAAAACCCTCTGTTAGTTTCAGTTCGATCGGGTGCAGCTGTCTCGATGCCCGGTATGATGAACACAATTTTGAACCTTGGCCTGACGGATGTTTCGGTCGAAGGTTTGGCAACTGCGACCGAAAACCGTCGTTTTGCCTACGATGCTTACCGTCGACTCATCAACATGTTTGGCGATGTTGTGATGGGAGTTGAACACCATCACTTCGAAGAAGCTTTCGACAAAATTAAGAAGAAGTACAAAGCAACCGAAGATACCGATGTACCTGAAGAAGGACTCGTCGAACTCGTTGCTGCCTATAAGGCGGTCTACAAAAAGCACACTCGCTCTGCTTTCCCTCAGGATCCTATCGACCAGCTACAACTAGCAGTCGAAGCGGTCTTCGGTAGCTGGAACACAACTCGTGCCGTCCGTTATCGTGAAGTGGAAGGGATTCGTGGCTTGCTGGGAACGGCTGTCAACGTTCAGGCTATGGCTTATGGAAACATGGGCGAAGATTCCGGTACTGGTGTGGCGTTCACTCGAAACCCTTCGACCGGGAAAAACGTTTTCTACGGTGAATTCCTGATTAACGCTCAGGGTGAAGACGTGGTCGCTGGAATTCGTACTCCACAGCCCGTCGCCGAAATGCGAAAATGGAATAAAGCGGTTTACAAGCAGTTGCTGGGGATCAAAGACATCCTGGAAGACCACTATCGTGACATGCAGGACATCGAGTTCACGATTGAAAAAGGGAATCTGTTCATGCTGCAGACGCGTACTGGTAAACGAACCGGTGCAGCTGCAGTTAAAATCGCCTGCGATATGGTGAAAGAGAAATTCATTGACGAAAAAGAAGCGTTGCTTCGCATCCCTGCCGATGCCTTGACTCAGCTCCTGCTACCCAGCTTCACACCTGCCGGCAAAGCCAGTGCAGATGTACTGACTCAGGGACTGCCAGCATCACCCGGTGCATCTGTTGGCTATCCAGCATTTACCGCTGACGAAGCTGTAGAACGAACTGCCGCTGGCGAAAAAGTCATCCTGGTTCGTAAAGAAACCAGTCCGGAAGATGTAGATGGCATGCACAGTGCTGCCGGAATTCTCACTAGTACCGGTGGGATGACCAGTCACGCCGCTGTGGTTGCTCGTGGTTGGGGACGTTGCTGTGTCGCCGGAGCCGGTGGAGTCAACATCAACGAAAAGTCTCGTAGCTTCACGGTCAACGGTCGCAAGTTCACTCATAAGAGTGTTATCAGTATTGATGGCTCCACAGGTGAAGTGATGGCCGGCTCAGTGGAAACTTCGACACCATCGCTTTCCGGAGACTTTTCTAAAGTCATGCGTTGGGCTGACAAATATCGTCGACTCGATGTACGCACCAACGCCGATTCGCCTGCGGACGCAAAGCGAGCTCGGGACTTCGGTGCTCAGGGAATTGGACTCTGCCGAACAGAACATATGTTCTTCGAAGGTGACCGAATTACTGCCATGCGAGAAATGATTCTTTCAGAAACTGAAAAGGATCGTCGCAAGGCCCTGAAGAAACTACTACCATTCCAACGTAAGGACTTTGAAGGCATCTTCACAGCCATGAAGGGACTTCCTGTTACTATTCGTCTGTTGGATCCACCACTGCACGAATTCGTACCACACGATGACAAGAGCCAAAAAGATCTGGCAAAGACGATGGGCATCGCTCCTTCGGTTGTAAAGTCTCGTGTAGAACAACTGCATGAATTCAATCCCATGCTGGGACATCGTGGCTGCCGCCTGAGCATCACTTATCCGGAAATTCTTGAGATGCAGGTTACTGCCATTGTGGAAGCGGTTATCCGTTGTAAGAAGAAACGAGTTAACGCGATTGCTGAAATCATGATTCCGCTGATTGGTACAGCTGCTGAACTGAAACTGCTCAAAGGTAAAGTTCAGGATACGATCGATGCCGTGAAAGCTCGTCGCAAATACAATGGCAAGCTGAACATTCTGATCGGTACCATGATCGAAATCCCACGTGCCGCTCTGACTGCTGATGAAGTGGCAGAACATGCTGAATTCTTTAGCTTTGGAACGAACGACCTGACTCAGATGACCTTTGGCTACAGTCGTGACGATATCAATAGCTTCCTGCCTGATTACCTCTCTCAGGAAATCCTTCCTGTAGATCCCTTCCAATCGCTCGATACGACCGGTGTCGGCCAATTGGTGGAATGTGGTGTCACGAAAGGTCGCTCAGTGTGTAAAGGCCTCAAAGTCGGTATCTGTGGTGAACATGGTGGCGACCCGGCTTCGATCCAGTTCTGCAATGAAGTCGGACTTGATTACGTAAGCTGCTCTCCCTTTAGAGTTCCCATCGCTCGTCTGGCTGCAGCACAAGCTGAATTAAGCAAATAGTCTGTCGGCATTTCACTGACACACTCTGGAAATCCACCCTCTTCAAGTCCTGCGATTTGAAGAGGGTTTTTTATTAGGCAAGGGGTCCGGCCGATATCGCAAACCCGAAACAGCGAGTAAACTACGAGTAGACCGAGACCACCAAACCATTCAAACCCACGGGTGTGGAGAGATAAAGTCGTGACGGACATCAACGAAAAATACAATCAGGCAGACGCATTGAAAGACGAAGGCAAACTCGACGAAGCCATTGCCTTGCTCAACGAGATCCTGGCCGAAGAACCGAATCACAGCATTTCACATTTCGCTTTGGCTGTGCTGTATGGCCGTGTAGGCCAGCACGAGAAAGCCGTTGAACATGGCGAAACAGCCGTCGAACTCGATCCCACCGATCCCTTTAGCTATACCGCCATGAGCGTGACGTACCAACGAGCGTATGCCGGCACGGGAGATGAAAGCTTCATTCAAAAAGCGGAATTTGCGATGGAGAAGAGTAGACAGGTTGGTGAACAACAGCGAATGGGCGGTTAACTCCTGCTCACAGTGAACAGATCTTTTATGATTTCTGAGCGACAAACGACCGGCATCGCCGGCCTCGACGAACTCCTTGGTGGCGGCCTCATCCCCGGCACGCTCTCAGTCATTATCGGAGCAACCGGTATCGGCAAAACTCAGGTCGGTATCCATTATGCACATGCCGGAATCCAGCAGGACGGGCATGGCGGTGTCTTCTTTGATATGTGTTCGCGAGGTGATTCTCAAAACCATGCCAACTATGCACACCGTATGAAAGATTGGGAATTGGAATTTGCTGACATCCAACCACAAATAGACTTTAATGCATTCCTGTCCGGCGACATGCAGCTTGGCGATTACATGCATATCTTTGACTATTCAGGTAAACGTGTTACCAAACGCGATCTGGATTGGGAGCAATGGCACGACTGGCAAGCTCAACTCAATCACAAACTCACCTGTGCCATCGCATTTCTATTCGGGAACTGCCTGCGGGGAACCAAACGAGTCGTGGTCGACGGAGTGGAACCGGTCGGCCGACCCAATGACTCGATTCAGATCAACCTGTTCGAGTACATCTATCACCAGATCTTGCGGAAAGATCCCGAGTGGGTTGCCAGAGATTTACTACGCGTAAAATACCGCGAGAATGCTGAGAAAGTGGCGACCCTGAAATATGAAAGCCAGTCACTCGGCTGCATGATGCTCTATACATCCCACGAGACCATGCTCGATGACATGATCGCTCGCCCACTGGATGAAGGGGACACACTGTCCAATGCCAACACACTGATCTACATGGGCAAAATCCGGGATGGAATGAAAGTCCGCCGAGCTTTGTATATTGCCAAGCACCGGGGCAGTGCCTGTAGCGAAGATATTATCCCCTACCACATCGACGACTCGGGCATCGTTCTAGACATCTAAGCAAGCCGTCGGTTCGCCAACTACTCGCTGGCCACCATCGACTGCCAGGAACTAATGAGCGCCGCAGCACCCTGCTCTACTTCCTCTGTCGTCGTCATCCTTCCAACGCTCAATCTCACTGTGCCACGAGCCAGCTCTGCGGGCAATCCGATAGCCTTTAAAGTATCCGACAGTTTCGTCTCGCCGCTGTGACAAGCAGCACCTGTGGAGGCACAAACCGATGGAGTGGCAACCAGTAATTCACCACCGATGACCCGAGGGAAATTCACACTCAATGTATTTGGTAATCTGTTGCGGCTGTCCTGATCAACGTCTTCAAATTTCCCATTCACTGTAATTTCGGGAATGCTGGCGGCCAATCGTTGCCACAATAAATCTCGTTTCTCCCGCAACGTTTGATAGTGCTGTATGCCTTCTGCCGTTAGCAATCGACAGGCTTCTCCGAGTCCAACCCAGTAGGCTGTGTTTTCTGTACCTGCCCGGACACCAAACTCGTGTGCCGCTCCGTGGATTAAGGATTCTAATTTCAGTCCGTCCCGTATATACAATGCACCAACGCCTTTGGGGGCATACAGCTTGTGGCCAGCCAGCGTCAGAAAATCGACTCCTAACTGCTTCACGTCGACTTGCGTCTTCCCCAGACTCTGAGCCGCGTCCGTATGGCAAAGAACTCCAGCTTCACGACAGACTCGTGAAATCTCAGCGATGGGCTGAATCGAGCCAATCTCGTTGTTGGCATGCATGATACTAACAAGCCGTGTGTCCTCGCGTAATTCATTCTGTACAGCGTCCGGATCCACCATTCCAAACCGGTCACATCCGATACGGGTAACTTCTACGCCAAGCGACTCCAGATAAGCAGCTGGCTGTTGGATGGCCGGGTGTTCGAAACTGGAAATCACCAGATGCCCACCCAGAAAACTGTTTCGATCTAAAAATAGTCCCTTCAGAACATGGTTATTACTTTCGCTGCCACCGGAGGTAAAAGTTATTTCAGACCGTTGCGCCCCCAGGAAAGAGGCTACCTGTTGCCGAGCCTCCTCGATCACTCCGGCTAATTGCGTCCCCTTCACATGACTACTCGAAGGATTGCCATACAAATCCTGAAAAAACGGCTGCATCACACTCGCAACTTCAGGAGCAATCGGAGTGGTCGCATTGTTGTCTAAATAGGCCAGTGACATTTAAAGAACTCGGTCCTGATTACAGATTCAAATAATTCCGTACCCGAACGGGTGGCAATCCCAATATGCAACCTGCGTTGACTGAATTCAAGTAGTCCGGAGTCGTCAGAGTTTGAGAGCCGCCTGCAGACAGTCTGATAAAGTGGGCAAACAGGGGTGACTTTGCCGGGAACAGCAGCCGCATTAACCGGCATAATCCTCACAATCCGATGAAGAGGATAACTGTACATATCGTATTGCACCTTGAGTTTAAGGGAAGTGGAGTGAAAATCTCCCACCGTTCCCGCGACTGTAAATGGTAGAGCTTTTCACAACGTGCCACTGCGGCTGAATTTGCGGCGGGAAGGCCTTAAAAGACTCGTTATTACCATGAAGTCAGGAGACCTGGCTCAAGGTGAAATCCTTAACCTGTAAAGTCAGCCACGGGATATGGCTGGAATGGATCATGAATTACAAAACCTATCTAACCATTACGCTCTTACTACTCACTGTCTCAGAAGGACGTGCACAAGAAACCAATGACGCTCCGCCTGACATACCTGAAACCGTGGTGATCGGTCGTCCGAACTCATTTCCTCGAAATCCGTTACAAAATTCATCCTTACTAACTCCCGGTGCTCAGGCGGCGAGCAGTAAAACTACTGGAGCCAGTGTTGAAGTCATCACTTCCGAGGACTTGAAGAAGCAAGGCACAACCACTCTGCTCGATGCCTTGCGAAATCGTACGGGTATCAGCACAAGCCAAAATGGAGGTGCCGGGTCGCTGACTTCCCTGTTCCTGCGTGGTAGTAATTCAGCCCACACCAAGGTCCTGATTGACGGGATACCCATGAATGATCCCTCAGGAGCTTCACGGGCTTTTAATTTCGCTAATCTGACGACTGACAATATTGAACGCATCGAGATCCTGCGAGGACCGCAAAGCGTTATTTACGGAAGCGACGCGATTGGTGGAGTCATTAATATCATTACCAAGCGAGGGCAGGGCACGGGTGAGCTAAACTTCTCGGCTTACGGTGGAAGTCTTGGCACTCATTATGAAGGGTTGCAATATAGTGGGGGAGATGAAAAGTCCTATTACTCCATCGCCGGTTCGTATTTAGAAACACAAAGCGTATCTCAGGCTGCTGCGAGGTTTGGAAACACGGAAGCGGATGGATTCGATGTGGGGACAGTCTCAGGTCGATTCGGCTGGAATCTTCAGGATGACATTAATCTCGACTATGTCTTTCGACTCACCAACGCCGAAGTCGAAATTGACAACTGGGATTTCGGCGCTCCGAATCCTGTGGACAACTTAAATCGAGCCAATCTATCCAGAAATTTCGCTAATCGAGTTCAGTTATCCAAACTCGCCATGGATGGACGGCTGGAACACAAGGCTGCTTTTAGCCTGAGCAATTATGAACGACAGGACACTAATGTGCCCAGTCCGTTTTGGGCATCGGTTTATAACGGTGAAACACGACTATTTGATTACCAAGCCAACTATGTCTGGAACGATAACAATCTGATTACCGCCGGCGTGATGTATCAGGATGAAGAAGCCTCTACCGATTTACAGTCTCAACAAAATCAAACCACAACCGGCGTGTTCCTTGAAGACCGAATGACACTCAAGGAAAACTGGCACGCGACCGCGGGCATCCGCTGGGATGAATTTAGTCGAGCAGGTCAGGCCGACACGTATCGCTTCAGTACAATCTATCACCTGAAAGATAAACCTGCTCACATTCATGCCTCGTTGGGAACTGGATTCCGAGCGCCTGCATTGGCAGAAAACCTGTTTGCCTTTGGCAATCCCAATCTGGCACCTGAAATGAGTAAGGGTTGGGAATTGGGATATACGACTCAGCTCAAAGAAGGCTACCTGCTGCTGGATGCTACTTATTTTCGCAATGACTTTAAAAACCTCATCGTTTGGAATCCAAGTTCGTCTACTCTCGACAATGTAGGACTAGCATTATCATCCGGAGTCGAAGTCACTCTGGCCTGGCAATTGACTGATCGTACATCAATGAATGCCAATTACACCTACACAAAAACACTGAACCGCCAAACCGGTGAAGAACTGCTTCGTCGTCCCCGGCATCGAGCGATGATCAATCTGGAACATGACCTGGAAAATGATCTGACCAGCGTAGGACTAACGCTCGCTTATACCGGTTCACGTTTGGACAATCCTGGAGGAACGACGACCGAACTTGGCCATTTCATGCTCTTAAACCTTTATCTGACTCATAAATTAAACGATCGTTGGACGGCCTACTTTCGAGCCAACAATCTGACAGATGAAGACTATGAAGAGCTTTTTGGTTACGGGACACCAGGTGCTACGTTCTACGGTGGTCTGAGCCTGACCAGATAGTCCAATCGAGAATCCTCTGCCGGGCGATGAGTTCCGACAGAGAATCAACTAGAATGAATCCAAAGGAATTCCCCGCGGATCGATAGGACTACTGCCATGACTGCATCATATCGTTTTTTACTTTCAACGCTCGCTATTGCACTGACTGCTCTGGCAATCTCAGGCAGCAATGCGCAGGCAGCCGAGAAAAAAACCAAGCCCACCAAATGGCGTGACCTGTTTGACGGCAAAACGCTCGAAGGTTGGGAACGCACGAATTACGGCGGTGAAGGCGAAGTGGAAGTCCAGGATGGTCAGTTGCTGCTGAATTTTGGATATTCCATGACCGGTATTACCTATACCGGCGACGATCTTCCCAAAACCAATTATGAGATTCGGGCACACGTTATCAAGTTAAGCGGATCGGACTTCTTTTGCGGAGCAACCTTTCCTGTTGCCGATTCACATTGCAGCTTCATCGCCGGAGGATGGGGCGGGGCTGTGACCGGCCTTTCCAGCATCGATGGTCAGGATGCCTCGGAAAACGAGACGACCGGTTATCAGAATTTCCCGGAAGGGAAGTGGTATAAAGTCCGCATCAAAGTAGAGCCCCACCTCATTCAATGTTGGATTAACGGCAAACAGGTGGTCTATCAGAATATTCTGGATCGCAAAATCACGACTCGAAACGAAGTCAATCTGAACAAACCCCTGGGGTTTGCAACATGGGAAACTAAGGCAGCCTACAAGTCCATCCAAATCCGACAACTCAAATCTAAGTAACAAACGGCTTTCCAGGATGTTTCACAGTTTCGAAGAAGACCCCTTTGTCGGGGATCTGAAACGCCACGAATTTTTCATGCAACACGCGTTGCAACAGGCTCAGGCTGCCGACGCTGAGGACGAGGTACCGGTAGGTGCTATTATCGTTCACAACCATCAGATTATTGCGGCAGCGCATAATCAGCGAGAGCAACTTCACGACCCAACTGCTCATGCTGAAATGATCGCTATCACTCAGGCTGCCGAAGCGTTAGGAGACTGGAGGCTTGAAAAGTGCACGCTCTACGTAACACTCGAGCCTTGCTGTATGTGTGCCGGCGCCATTGTTCAGGCTCGTATACCCACCGTTGTTTACGGAGCGGATGATCCTAAAGGAGGTGCTGCTGAGTCCTTATTCACTTTGCTTAATGACGACCGTTTGAATCATCAATGTGATTTGATATCCGGTGTACTCAAATCACCCTGTGGAGAAATTCTGACTGAATTTTTCCGCAGACAAAGACGTCTGGGAAAAAAATAAACTTCGATTCAGCGTTTAAGCACGCCCGCACGACGTTTTTCAATCTTAAAGGTGATCGGCACCAGTACTCGTTTGGTCACGGCGACGCCATTGGTCAATCCAGGAGTGAATTGCCATCGGGCGACCGCTTGCTGAGCCACTTGATCGAGTTCTTCAGAGCCTGTTGAAATGGCAATTTTGGTCGTTCCCACTTTGCCGTTTGGTAGCACTTCCACAACTAGCTTGACCGTCCCGCTAACCCCCTGATCAATCAACTCAGGCGGAAATACCGGAGGCCTGTTCAGAGGATTTTTACGATCCAGGCCCGGAGCTGAGTTCGCTCCTGTAGATTCCTTCACAACAACATCACTCGAGGCATTGCCCTTTTTCGGTGGTGTGTCGGCGACAACCGCATCTGGCTCGAATTCCATCGGCTGCTGTTGCCTGATTACCTTACGCTCGGATGCTGCTGACATCTGCTCGGAATCACTGCGTTTCAAAACCGGAGCTTGCTCAAGCCGTGGAGTAAGACTGCCCTCTGGAGGAATGATAATCGGTGCGTTCTGTGTGTCAGCCTGCGGCAGGTTGATCGTGACTGACTTATAAGAGTTCTGCATGTTGTTTGAATCGATATTGGTAGGCCGCTCAACTTGCAATTCTGTCTCGGAAGACGGCACTTGATTGGCACGTTCCAGATCCACTGCCGACTCCTGCGGTTTCAGAACAGATGTCGTACTGTCCTGTCGGATGGTTTCGAAGTTTTCCTGAGCCGGTTGTTGTGGAGGTGTGTCGAGTAATTCTGATGGTGGTACTTCAGCAGGCACTAGTCTTTCGACCGACGATTCAGTTTCCTGTATCGGCAATTCGATCGGCTGTTGATGGGAATCCGCAGGCCGCGTTCTGGCGATCAACTGCACGGAAATCGATGACTCTCCTTCCTGCATGCTATCGAGTGAAACGGCTGTTTGCTCATCACCCAAATCACCGACGGCCACATGCCCAACCGCACTACCGGTCAGCAGCAATAAGAATAGCCAGTCTGTACTTAAGAGTTTTTGCACGCAGTCAAACTTGAGAGATCGATGAATGTTCTGAAAAACGAATCCTACGTTTATCATTCCCTAAAATCATTATATCGTCAAACGAAGGCCTGAATATCGAATCCGAATTTCTATTCCCGGAATCCTCGTATTGAATCAAAACCTGGTAACTAGCAAGAACAGGGATTTGAGTTACTCTAATAAGTGTGATCCAAAATCAAGTTGCAGTTTATTGAGGCACTTTGCGAGTCATTGATGTTCTGGGGAAAAACACTAAGCGAGTTATTTGAGCAGGGCGGCTTTGTCATGATTCCGCTTTTGATCTGTTCGATCGTCGCCGCCAGTGTCACGATCGAACGCATCATTGTGCTGGCACTCCATCGCAGTCCTTACAATCGCTTTGTAGCAGAATTGGAAAACCAACTCTCTCAGGCAGGGGCTTCGGCCACTCTCGATTGGCTCAAGTCCGTCACGCATCCACTTTCACAAATCGCTCGCAGCAATCTAAAACACGCCGGCCTGCAACGGGAATTACGCGAAGAGATCGTCAACCGGGAAGCCTCAGAACAAATCGCGACCTTGGAGCGACGTATCAACTGGTTATCCATCATCGGCACTCTGGCTCCGATGATTGGTCTGTTGGGAACGGTGATCGGATTAGTCGAAGCGTTTTATCAAATTGAACAGCAAGGTGGGCAAGTACAACCCGGCGATCTCGCCTCCGGAATCTGGCAAGCTTTGCTGACGACTGTCTTTGGATTGATTGTCGCCTTACCCACACTGGCGGTCTACCACTTTCTGGATAATCGGATTGCCGCAACGACCTTACGCATGACCTGGGTCTCTTCCAGAATCAATGAATGGCTGGTTCGGCAGGAACTGCCCCAACAAGATGCCAAAGGTGGCTTATGAAATCGATCCAGCGTCAACGCCGACCAGCGATCCGGATGGAATTGAGCCCATTGATCGACTGCATCTTTCAACTACTGATTTTCTTTATGCTGTCATCCACGTTTCTCACTCCGGCAATTCAACTCACGCTGCCATCAGCAACTGCCGGGACGAGTCAGAACGAACTGGAAATCATCATTACTTTGAGTGCTGCAGGCGATGTCTATCTCAACAAAAATTCGACCTCTCTGATTTCTCTCGAAGCCGATCTTAAAAAACTGCTGGCAGATTCCCAAAAGAAAACAGTCACCATTCGCGGCGATGAACAACTACCTTACGCTGCTTTTCTGGATGCGTTGGATATTGCTAAACGAAGCGGAGCGATTCACGTAAACGTAGCCCATCAGGCTCCGTAAACTGGTACGCTCTAACTCGGATTTAGAATTCAAAGGTGTATTGGAGATTCGCCGAGAAACCGGCACCATCCACTCCACTGCCGTGGACTCGATAAGCTTTATCGAGGATATTTTCCAACTCGATTCTGAGCAGGTGGTTATCTTTCAGTTCCGTTCCATATCGGAGACTGATCGTACCATATCCTGGTGTACCACCATCTGGGATTCGCCCATCTGAGATATCCTGAAAGTTCAAACGGTCCTGCTTATCAACCAACCAGGTATAGATGTCAATGAATTCGTATTTTTCACTGTTCCGCCACCGCAGACCAATGACACCCTGTGTGGGTGGAATTCTCGAGAGTGGTTCATCTAATTCCAAATCATGGCCATAGATGTACGAGAAGTTTCCATAGGCTGTCCAGTTAGTGGACAGACGCTTTTCAGCAGCAAATTCGACACCGTTGATGTGTGCATCACGGTTACTTCGTGAAAACAGAATACTATCGCTACTCGTACCAGCAGGTGTACGCAGAATCATATCCCGGATATCTGTCCAGAATACAGAGGCCTGCCATCGTAAAGTATCGACTTCTTTTCTTAGTGCCAGTTCATAGCTCAAACTTCGTTCCGGCTGGAGGTCAACACTAGGAGTGTCTGCTGCTGCCTGTTGAACATTGTCATTATTGGCAGCCAAATCATCCAGATTGGGAGCTCGGAATCCTTCTGAAATGGAGCCCGCCAGGACGGTCGAATCGTCCAGTTTGTAATTGAGTCCTCCTCCGGCTGACCAGTCATCGAAGGTAGGTGAAATATAGACCGCTTGCGATTGCGGATCGGTATTGGGATCACCATCATGATCGACATCGACCATCGGAGTGCCCTGAGCATGAGCTCGAGTGAATCGCACGCCCCCGTTAAAACTCCAGCGTTGATTGAGTTCTTTATCGACCTGCAAAAAGGCACCGGTTTGGCGATATCGCCCATCATCCGGATATTTGGGAGTTGGTGAGGAGATGAGTGCATTGGTTACTTTGTCGTAACGGTTGCGGAATGAATCAACGACATCGCGATAGACGTCGGCACCGTACGTCAAATTCCAACCATTATCAAGCTCGCGTCCCATCAACAATTGGATTCCGTAGGAGTAGTTATCGGTTTCCATATCATCCCAGTATGTTCGACTATCCCGAGCATCGGTTGCTTGCTCGCGTTGTCGGTGCATCGAGAAAGTGAGCATGTAGTTATCGTAGAATTTACCCATATCTGTCCCCTGAAATCGCAGGTAGGCCATGCTACGTTGTTGGGGGTCAAAGATCGTCTGGCGACTGGGGTAACGGTCTGATCGAAAAATATCACGCTGTTCGAAGTGCTGCACTGAGAGTGTGAATGCTTGATTCTCTGAAAGCAATCGATCCACACGCACGTCACCTGAATATTGCGAGTACGCAGTAGCTGGCTGACGGCCAAGATTGCCACCTCGATCTAACTCGTTGAAATTTCCATACCCCGAACCGGCGAAAACACTAGTCTCACCCTTTTGGAATTGATAATTCAAACGAGTGTAGATGCCTCCGTCAGCACTTGAGTAACGTGATGTCCACGTGCGAACCGGGTCATTGAGTACGGAATCGGTAGGCGTCCTGCGTGTGACAACATTGATCACTCCACCCATGGCATCCGAGCCCCACAAGACGGTTTGAGGACCGCGAATGATTTCAATGTGGTCGACAATTCCGGGATCAATCGTGTTGAAGTATTGGTTAGGGCCGGTACGGAACGTCGCATTATTCATGCGAATGCCATCGACGAGGATCAGAACTTGCTGACCGGTGAGACCACGAATAAATGGGGACGCAGCTCCGCGCTGAGTACGCTGCATCAAGACGCCTGTTTCTCTCTCCAATGCCTGTAGCATATCGGCAGGAGCTCGCTCAAGCAGATCCTGCAGGTCAATGACAGATCGGTTGGTGGGAGCAGTAAAGTTCGAAAAATTGCTCCGCCGCCCGCCGTCAAACAATCCTCGTCCCATCGAATCCAGACGATCGTCATTCCATATTCCATCCGGAGTTGTCGGAAACGGGATCACTCCTTCCACAACGATTGGATCGATTTCCGGAGGATCTGCAACTTCTGGCTCTGCACTATCGGCAGGTTCCTGTGCATTTGCGAGTGCGACCTTAGCTGACTGATCGATCGAATCTTCATCGACTTCCAGCTGAAGCGAATCGACATTGGGGTCTAACGTCGGTGCGGTTGGTAGATCGGAATCCTGACCGACGACGACTCCTTGTCCAAACCAAAAGGCTGTCAAGGCAAAGACTACATTACGTATAGGATCTGTCCGCAGAGACATGATTTACAATAACTACGAATATTTTGGCGAAATGGTACGTGTTGCAAATCGTCCGTAATAGGACTCTTAATCATCCTTTTGTTCTTTTTTAAGAGTGATTGTTTTTCGGGGCCAAACTGCAGAAAAGGATGAGCGGTGATCCCTATTTAGATGCCTGAGAACGCATCTTCCAAAACTCATTGATGGAGACTTCTTTGCAACCAGCCATGAGATTTCCTGTATTGCTGATACGTTTACGGTCCGAGTTGGTGAGTTGCCAATGAATGCTGTGTTCACTACGAACCACCTGCTTGCGAAGGCCGATTCGATCAAGCATCACCGTACGTTGAATAGTCCGCGGCATCAGTTTCTGTTCCGCCATAACTCGGTTGAGCTCAAACCGGGAGTAGGGGGGCAAGTTTCCAACCCGCGTGCTGTTTAAACGTGCAATCCAATCGGCAAAGTGCCGGTATTGCTGTATCGCCGGGCTCCATTTAGCCGACACGCCTGTTGCCTGATAAGTGAGATGATCACTCGAGACCGTAACCGTCTTGGTGGAAGGGTTAAATTTTTGATCGAGTTGAGGGGAAACATAACGCTGAACCACATCGTCACTGGCCTGAGACTTGACCTGCTCGAGGAATTTGAGCAAGTAGTCTTTGGTCAATGTCGTTTTCAATCTTCTTTGAGAATCGATCAAAACGAAGCGTCCGCGACTGACGTCGAATACGGTGATTTCTCCTTGTGGAGATTCACTATTGAGAAAGTCGTATACGGTGGAACCGCTGAACAACGTCAAACTGGTGGAGGCCGGAGTCTGGTCGCCTTCGACAAAAACTTCTGTTTCCATACGAAAGTCATTGGCGATTAACGACGATGGAATGGACACACTTGTTACTAAGAATGTCAGGACGATAGTTTGCCATGATTGCAGAAATCGCATGCTCTGGTTCCTGTCTTCAATACGTGAATTGACTGAACAGGAAGAATAGTCGATATCAAACGGACAAGTCTACGCAGATCCTACGGTTTAACACTACCTGATGGTAGAAAAGGTCCGGCAACGACGGGTTTACACTCTCAAAGCTGATCCTATAAGTAATACTTTACGTATCCAAAGTGTAGTGATTCCATCCATTGGCAATAGAAGGCTCTCATCGTGAACCCTAATCAACGAATATTAGTTACCGGCGGAGCGGGATTCTTAGGATCACAGCTTTGTGAGTTGCTGGTGGCACGTGGTGACGATGTCATCTGTCTGGATAATTTTTTCACGAGTCAAAAAGTCAATGTGATCCACTTACTGGACAAGCCGAACTTCGAACTCATCCGTCACGATGTGATCGTCCCCATCTGGCTGGAAGTCGATCAGATCTATAACCTCGCCTGTCCGGCAGCTCCGGGACACTATCAATACAATCCGATTAAGACGATCAAGACTTCGGTAATGGGTGCTATTAATGTCTTAGGGCTGGCCAAACGCTGTAATGCTCGAGTGCTCCAGGCATCCACCAGCGAAATCTATGGTGACCCCGAAATGCATCCTCAGCCGGAACACTATCGTGGCAGCGTCAATCCGATTGGTCCACGCGCCTGTTATGACGAAGGCAAGCGGGCCGCGGAGACTTTGTTTATGGAATACCATCGCATGAACAACGTGGACATTCGCATCGTCCGTATTTTTAATACCTATGGGCCACGTATGCACCCCTTCGACGGACGAGTCGTTTCGAATTTCATTCGACAGGCTTTAGCCAACGAACCGCTGACACTCTTTGGCGATGGCTCACAAACCCGGTCGTTTTGTTATCGCGACGATTTATTGCAGGCCATGATTCAAATGATGGAAAACGAGGCCGGGTTTATTGGTCCGGTCAATATTGGCAATCCGACTGAATTCACCATTAGACAATTAGCTGAATTGGTCATTGAATTGACTGCAAGCTCGAGTGAAATCGTGGAAAGCGAATTACCTGTTGACGATCCGGTCCGACGACAACCGGATATTTCTCTGGCGCGTGAAAAACTGAGTTGGGAACCTGAAGTCTCCTTGCGTGACGGTCTGGCTAAAACCATCGATTGGTTCCGGACAATTGACCTGGCTCAGTACCATCCTCCTACTCCCAATTTTTAAATGGAAAAAAGGCCGAGCCTGATAAATACAGACCCGAGGCAGAGGTGAGATGGGCACGGACTATGTTCCAGGCATCAGAAATTAGTTGCTACACCCCGGAAGAAAAGGGTTTAGCTTTCGCAGTTTTAGCGAAGACGGCACACAGGCTTCGGCCGTTCGGTCTTCGCTGTTTCTGTCGTAACCATTGGGCCGCCTTCGCTAAAGCTACGGTGGCTAAACTCATGGTTTCTAAAGTGCTGATTACCAATCAATACCTTAATCGGCCGAAGGATCGACATACCGGAGTTGGACTCTATTTTTTGACTGCCTGATAGGCTTTGAATTGTCCTGCCACATCAGCCGACTCGGTATCTCCC
>DEAW01000127.1 GCA_002348315.1 Planctomycetaceae bacterium UBA2972
TCACCTAAAGATCTATACATACCATAAGAATCGGCGTTTTAATGGCCATTCGTTCACCTTGTTTACCTAATCTCCCATCAGTCTTGCAGGATCGGCAAGTTCAAGGCTCGCTACCCCAGGCAATTACCATCGACTGCTCGGTCGCCGGGCATACGCTGCTAGCAACTTGTGAGCTTTTCCAGGATTGCTATTGCGTTTTTTGTGAAAATTGCGCCAAATACTACATCTTGTGGTTTGAGGCGACGATAGTCACAACGGGTCGCAGTTGAGGTACTGACTCAACTCGGCTTAAAACGCTAGCATGCCCCGCCTTTAGTGGGTGGTGCTAGCAGGTTTTGCAGGCGGTTGCACAGTGCTCTTGTAGCGGGTTTTTTGGTGTTACTGAAAAATGAAGGCAACTATCGGTGAAACTACAATATATTGTGTTGACATTGTTGTCACCTACGATATATTGTTTCGACACGCTGGTCGTTGATTCGGGTTCGAATTGACGAGGAAAAGTCTGGTTAGCGTAGGAAGCTAGACGGACGAACCGGTTGCAAAGGATTGGAAAGCTACAAGGAACGAGCTTTCAGTCATGGATTGATCGAACACGATAGTGGTTCTTACTCAGGGAATTGAGTGAATCACAATGGATTGCTCGAGACCAAGGATTGAAATAGGTCGTTTCTAAAAGGTAGTGCCCCACTGCTTGTGGGAGTTTCTAATTCCAGGCAGGTATCCAGTGTGACAATTATTGAGCGAATACAAGTATGTTGCAGCTCAGTTCTTTTCTAGTTTTGGAGTTTTCGAGCATTTGGTGAATGGATGTACCTGACTCGTTAAAAAACGAATCTCGTCATTCTCTACGCTTCGCACAGCGAACCGTATTCTCCGAATTTGCTCTAACAAGCTCCTGGATCTGGAACAGGAAACTGCCCTGAAAAGGCATGTATGTCACTAATAGGAAATGGAAACATTTGTTGTTGGAGCGGCATACAGGTCCCATGGCATCAGGTTGTAATAGTCAGCCCAGCATTGTCTGGTTTGACTGTAGCGACTACGCACATGGATGTACGGCGCAGTGAAGAGGACGGACTGATGATGTAGATCGGTTCGTGATAGGTAGGAAGACAGAGTCTTCCCTTTGCCTGTGACGGCTTACTAAGACGGTAAGTTGGCAGGCAACGACAAAGATAGGAAATCAACGCTACGAAGGAGTGATTAGATGTTAGGTACACAGACCGAATGGAATGTTCGTAAGAGAGATGGACGGGTCGTACCCTTTGAAGTTTCATTAATAACGCGGGCGATTAGCAACGCATTTCGTGCAGAACTTAATCTGGCAGAGACACAACCTCTGGAAGACGCAACTCTGGAAGAGATTGCACGGATGACCGAAAGTATTGTTGGTGAGATGGCTCCGTTAGCCACTGCTAATGACGGAATTGAGGTCGAGAAAGTTCAAGACCTTGTCGAAATGGAATTAATGCGACGCGGACACTACCGCGTGGCGCGTTGCTATATCGTTTATCGCAGTGAGCACGCCAAAGTACGTGCACTACGAGCTCCGGAAAGCGAAATCGAAACGGAAGACGCTCCGCGAATCAGTGTCACGCTTGAAGACGGTACGCGTGTTGCCTTCGACGAAAAACGAGTGCGTCGTCGTTTGGTAATGGCTTGCCAGGGACTCGAAGAGATTTGTAATGTAGATGACTTACTCGAAGAAGTCATGCGTCAGGTATTCGATGGGATTTCGAGCACGGAAATCTACCGTTCGATGATTCTGGCATCGCGTTCGCGTATCGAACGTGACCCAGCCTATGACACCGTTGCCTCACGATTGATGTTGATGGTGATTTATAATGATGCACTCGGTAACGCTCCTGAGTTTGACAAAGTTGAGCAATCCCATTGCAGTCAGTTTGAGCACTACATTATTGATGGTATCAACGCCAGCCGCCTCGACCCTGCTCTGCGAGAGTACGATCTGGCGGCAATCGCCGATGCACTGAAACCGGAACGGGACCATAAGTTTAAGTACCTCGGATTACAGGCAATCTTTGATCGTTACCTGTTGCATATCGAGGGACGTCGTATCGAAACGCCTCAGTATTTCTGGATGCGTGTGGCCATGGGACTGGCCATGAAAGAAGGCGAGCATAAAGAAGAACGGGCGATTGAATTCTATAACATTCTTTCTCAGTTCCGTTTTACTTCAGCCACGCCAACATTGTTTAACTCGGCAACCAATCACCCTCAGCTAAGTAGCTGCTACCTGTCGACCGTGAGCGATGATCTAAGTAATATCTTCAAATGTGTCTCGGACAACGCCATGCTTTCCAAATGGGCTGGTGGACTGGGGAATGACTGGACGAATGTTCGTGCTACCAATTCCTACATCAAAGGAACGAACGGACAAAGCCAGGGAGTGATTCCATTCCTGAAGGTTGTCAATGATACTGCCGTCGCTGTGAATCAGGGTGGTAAGCGTAAGGGAGCTGTTTGCTCTTATCTTGAAACCTGGCACATGGATGTGGAGGAGTTCCTCGACCTGCGACGAAATACTGGTGATGAACGCCGACGTACTCATGACATGCATACCGCCAATTGGATTCCCGACCTCTTTATGAAGCGAGTACGGGATAAGGCTGAATGGACTTTGTTTAGTCCGGACGAAGTCCCCGATCTTCACGATTTATACGGTAAGGAATTCGAAGAACGTTATGAGCAGTACGAACGCAAAGCCGAAGCAGGCGAAATGCGTATGAGTCGTAAAGTGGATTCCGTCGAACTCTGGCGAAAGATGCTGACGCGACTGTTCGAAACGGGGCATCCATGGATCACCTGGAAAGATCCCTCCAATATTCGTTCACCACAGGATCACTCGGGCGTCGTCCATAGTAGTAACCTGTGTACCGAAATTCTGCTCAATACATCTCCTGAGGAAACAGCGGTTTGTAACCTCGGCAGTGTCAACCTAGCCAATCACGTTAAGGACGGCAAGTTGGACATTGAGAAGCTCGGGGAGACAGTGACGGTTGCTATGCGAATGCTAGACAACGTCATTGATATCAATTACTACCCGACTGCCGAAGCAGAAAATTCGAATCGCCGGCATCGTCCGGTTGGTTTAGGCGTCATGGGATTCCAGGATGCTTTGTTCAAACTGGGGATTGGCTACGCCAGCGATGCAGCAGTAGAGTTTGCAGATCGTAGTATGGAAGCCATTTCGTACTATGCGATTCAGGCGTCCTCCGATCTGGCCGGTGAACGTGGAACCTACTCAAGCTATGTCGGCTCCAAGTGGGATCGCGGTATGCTGCCAATTGATTCGGTCGAGTTGCTCGAAGAGCAGCGAGGCATTCACATCGATGTTGATCGCAGTGTAACGCTTGACTGGGATTCGCTGCGTAAGAAACTTGCTGAAAATGGGATGCGTAACAGCAATGTCATGGCCATCGCGCCGACTGCAACCATTTCCACGATTGTTGGTGTTTGCCAGTCGATCGAACCTATCTACAAGCACTTGTATGTGAAGAGTAACCTTTCGGGTGAATTCACTCAGGTCACGTCGGATTTGGTGGAAGAACTGAAAGGACGTGGGTTGTGGGACAGCGATATGGTTGAAGCTCTGAAATACTATGATGGTTCAGTCCAGGATATTGAGCGAGTTCCGGCGGATCTCAAAGCTCGCTATCACACCGCCTTTGAAGTGGACCCGGAATGGATTATTAAGTGTGCATCACGTCGCCAGAAATGGATCGATATGGGCCAGTCACTCAACCTTTATCTGGCAGAACCAAGTGGTAAGAAGCTACACAATATGTACATGTCAGCCTGGGAGAAAGGTCTTAAAACCACCTACTACCTCCGAACATTGGCCGCGACGCAGGTGGAGAAATCCACAGTCGACATCAACAAGTTTGGTGTGCAGCCACGTTGGATGAAGAGCCAGAGTGCTTCTGCAGACATCGAAGTAAACCGCGAGCAAAACACTGCGGAATTACCGGCAACAGCGGTGACCAGTGCCTGCAGCCTCGATGATGATTGTGAAGCATGTCAGTAAGACGGTGCTGCGAACCGATCAACGTAAGATAATTAAAAATAAGTAACGAATGAGATATTAAGAGGAGCGTGAAATGTCATCTCCAGTAGATAATTTACTTGAATCGAATACCGGGCGCATTGATGCTCGAGATAAACTGCTGATTAACTGTAATCAGGTTGACGTTAACCAGTTGATGCCACTGAAGTATCACTGGGCCTGGGAACATTACAACAACGGTTGTGCCAATCACTGGATGCCAACTGAAGTTCCGATGACCAAAGATATTGAAATTTGGAAGTCGGATAAATTGACAGATGATGAACGTCTGGTCATCATGCGAAACCTTGGGTTCTTCGCAACCGCTGAAAGTCTGGTCGGCAATAATCTGGTTTTGGCAATCTTTCGCCATGTGACCAATGCCGAGTGTCGACAATACCTGCTTCGTCAGGCATTTGAGGAGGCAATTCACTCACATACATTCCTGTATGTTGTGGAAAGTCTGGGACTCGATGAAGGCGAAGTCTTCAATATGTATCGGGAGATTCCCTCGATTGCTGCCAAAGATGAGTTCGAAATGGAACTCACCGCAGAAGTGCTCGACCCGGACTTCTCGACTTCCACTTTTGAAGGCTGTCAGGCTCTGCTGAAAAACCTGATCGGCTTTTACCTGATCATGGAAGGGATCTTCTTCTATTCCGGTTTTGTCATGGTTCTTTCGTTCCATCGTCGTAACCTGATGACTGGAATTGGTGAGCAATTCCAGTACATTTTGCGAGATGAAACGATTCACCTGAACTTCGGCCTCGATCTGATTAACGGTATCAAGGCAGAAAATCCTGAACTGTGGACCGAACAGTTCCAGCAGGAAATGGTTGATCGTGTTCGTAAGTCAGTGGAGTTGGAAATTGCTTATGCCAAAGACTGTCTTCCTAACGGAGTGATGGGGCTTAATGGTGATTTGTTCCGGGAATATGTTCAGTACGTCGCAGACCGACGTCTGGAACGTATTGGCTTGCCGGCACAGTATTCTAGTTCGAATCCGTTCCCGTGGATGAGTGAAACCATGGACCTGGCTAAAGAAAAGAATTTCTTTGAAACTCGGGTTACCGAATATCAAAGTGGTGCCGCCCTTTCCTGGGACGACTAAGCTACCGTTCGATGCTCATTCGAGACCTCTGCGTACCGCTACTATCCAAGCCGTACGCAGAGGTTTTTTTGTGGTAATATGAATCGGCTCTCTGAGCAATCCCGGGGGTGTTCATCTATTGGAAGAAGCCCCCGCCCCTGAAACAGTAAACTAACTGGAGATTATCAATGTTCGCGCGTGTTTTCCTTACTGTCGGTCTGGTCGCCATTCCGCTTGCTCTCAGCTTCATCTTTTTGACAGTGGTTAATGCTCATGAAGGCCATGATCATCATGAACCGGATACGTTTTTGGTCTACATCGGAACTTATACGGGTCCGGAGAGTGAAGGTATCTATACGTTTGAATTCGATAGGAAGTCAGGCAAACTAACTTCAGTAAATCAACCCGCCAAAACTTCAAACCCTTCTTTTGTTGCTGTACATCCCAGTGGAGATTTCTTATACGCGGTCAATGAAGACGCAGAATTCAATGGCGAGAAAGGCGGAGGTATCACCAGTTTTTCCATTGATCCTGAGACCGGCGCCCTAACAGAAATCAATTCGCAATGCACACATGGTGAACATCCCTGTCACCTGACGATTGACCAGACCGGTCGCACTGTCGGCGTGGCAAATTACACCGGAGGCAGTATTGCAGCCTACCGAATTGGCCGGGACGGTGCGTTAAGTCCCGCGTCGACTTTTGTGCAACACCAAGGCAAGAGTGTTCATCCTCGCCAGGAAGCTCCTCACGGCCATTCCATTGATGTGGATCCGGCAAATCGATTCATGGCAGTAAGTGACTTAGGGATCGATCAGGTTCTGATTTATAAAATGAACGCTCGAAAGGGACAGCTCACCGCTCACTCCACAGTAAAGTCCGAGCCCGGTGCAGGTCCGCGTCACTTTAGTTTTCATCCAACGGGCAAATTTGGGTTTGGGATTAACGAACTCAATATGACGGCCAATGCCTATCGTTATGATGCTCGAGCAGGACGTCTTGAATTGTTGCAAACCGTTTCCACGCTGCCTCCCGGGGAAAAGCAACAGGAAGGCCAGTCCACAGCGGAAATGTATGTGCACCCCAATGGTAAATTTCTTTACGGATCTAATCGTGGCCACAACACCATTGTTGTGTACGGTATTGATCAAAAGACCGGGAAGCTTAGTTATGTAGAGAATGAATCCACCGGCGGTAGTACTCCTCGTAGCTTTGGTGTCGTGCCCACAGGCGATTATCTGTTGGCGTTGAATCAGGCTTCCAATACCATCGTCGTTTTCAAAATCGACCCCGGGACAGGTGCTTTAGAGCCAACCGGCGAAGAAGTCCCCTGCCCCACTCCGGTAGCAGCAGCCTTCCTTGCTCGCTAGTCGCTTCACGCAAATGCAGGCGATGAAGTCTGCGGGTTATTGCAGTCGGGGTAATACGTCGCTTACAACCTGAAAACCGTCAGCCAGCGAATTAGTCTGGTTAAAAAGGCCGGCGATGGCGAGGACCTCACCAATGGTCTCTTCATCGACTCCATGCTTTTTAAGGATGGCCGTGTGAGAATTGACACAGTAGCTGCAGCCGTTGGTCGCCGAAACAGCAACCGCGATCATTTCGCGAATGGCCGGAGTTAGATTGGACTGACGTCCCACCTCTTCAGGATGCATCAACGTCTTTAATTGACCCCAAACCTGCTCCAGTAGATCCGGATTTACTGCGATAACCTTCCAGAAATTTGGAATGAAGTCAATCTGCTTGGTGGATTTGATGTCGTTGTATACGGCCACAACTCTGTCAGACGCCTGATCTTCTTCAATCGGCGTGACCGTAGCGATTCTTTCGGTAGTCATAGGTTTTGCTCTCTGGGATGCTGAGTGTGAATGTCCTTTTTGACACAAATCCGTTGTAACATATTGCATTTGAATTGTGATATAACGAATGGACTTGAAGCGACTAGCTCCGTGCTTACCGCTTAAGTGTTTCACCTAATCATCCCGACGATTCCATGCATTACTAATGGGTTCCATCAATGAAAAATCTAAATTCAGGACTAAGCCGACGCAATTTTATGTTGGCCGCAACAGCAACAGCTGCTGTAACCTCCATTGCAAATAACAATCAACTCTCCGCTCGTGACTACGGTCCGGGAACACAGCCTGTCCGCTACCCGGATCCGGATATCGTCGTGATTGAAGATGAGTTTAAGGCCTACAAACAAGGCAATGCAGCGATCATGCGTCTGTATCATGACCCGGAGATGATCTGGGCTGAAGGCTGTGCCTGGAATGGAGTGGGACGTTATCTGGTTTGGAGTGATATTCCAAACAACACGCAACTTCGCTGGATGGAAGAAGACGGGCATGTGTCAACATTCCGAAACCCTGCCAATAACAGTAATGGAAATACCTTCGATTTGCAGGGACGTCAGATTTCGTGTGAACATTTGACACGGACCCTGGCTCGTTACGAATACGATGGGACTCGATCCGAGTTGGCAAAAAGCTACGGCGGCAAATCATTGAACGCACCTAATGATGCGGTTGTGCACCCGGCTACCGGTGATATCTTTTTCACGGATCCCGGCTATGGCGGTTTGATGGACTACGAAGGTCGCAAGGCTGAAACAACTGATAACTGGCCACAGCCTTACCAGAAAGAAGCGATTTACCGGTTTGAAGTAAAAACGGGTAAGCTGATTAAATTGAGTGATGAGATCTTCAAGCCTAACGGACTCTGCTTCTCACCTGATTATAAGAAACTCTACGTCGCAGACACCGGAGCGAGTCACTACGACGACGCGCCGCGAAATATCAAGGTTTGGGATGTGGTGGAGCAAACGGATCTCAAAAATGGTAAAGAATATGCATCGATGATGATGGAAATGACAGACGATGACGGCAATGTCGAAGAAAAAGGTGGCTTTGCTGACGGAATTCGCTGTGACGAAGATGGAAACATCTGGGCTAGTGCCGGTTGGGTCGGAGACGGCTACGACGGAGTGCATGTCTTCAATCCGGAAGGAACTCGCATCGGTCAGATTCTATTACCTGAGATCTGTGCTAATGTTTGCTTTGGCGGCACAAAACGCAATCGCCTCTTCATGTGTGGAAGCTCATCGCTGTATGCAGTTTACACGCCAACCAAAGGTGCTCACTTCTGCTAAACCATTGCTGCTACGTGGATAGCTTTAGACAATTCAACCCCGGGTGGTTTAACTACCCGGGGTTTTTTGTGCCGCGACTTATGCAGACTCCTCCGAAGCGTCGTTGGCCGTCGCGTCTTTTGAAACGGAGATGGCATCGACAAACAATAAGGAATTAGGGACGAAGAGCTTCGTGTCATCGTCTGATTTGAGTACGGTATAACGCAGGTCAGTGCTGATCACGACTCCCTCGTAGCCTTTAATCTTGATGAAATTAGATTTTTCAAACGGTTTGTAAATAAGGATTAATACTCCGGCTAACACATTGGAGAT
>DEAW01000190.1 GCA_002348315.1 Planctomycetaceae bacterium UBA2972
TGGTATGTATAGATCTTTAGGTGAGTTCTATGCGCACCGATTCACCAACTCGGAACGGCTTCCCTTATTGAGATTCCACCAACTTATACAGCACAAACAAGTATCGACTGTAAATCCATTTAAACAAATACAATATCGCAATGGCAACGGCTGCAACAGATCAGGATTCACCTAAGTTCTCTATCGGGGAAGCGCGCAAGATCGTCGGGGGGAGTCTCTTCAAATACAACGCATTGATCTACTGGTCTGACTTTCTACTTTGCTGGTTTGTTGGTATCTATGCGTATACCCATGCAAGAACCTATGCTGCCAAAATCTACCTGGCTGACTTTGAACAAAACTGGCGGCTCGACAGCGTCACCATTCCGGAATCACCGGGAATACTATGGCTTTGCTATATCGCCACGACACTCATTTCCTGCGTTCTTTACTATCGCATCGCCATGTTCATCCACGAAATTGTCCATATGCGAGGAAAGAACCTGCGAATTTTCCGTTTTGTCTGGCACGTTCTGTGTGGTATTCCCTTTTTAATCCCGTCTTTTGTCTACCACACTCATTTGGATCATCATCGCAGCAAACATTACGGCACAGACACTGACGGAGAGTATCTTCCATTGGGCCAGCGTCACCCCTGGCAAATCATTGCGTTCCTACTTCACCCGTTGATTGTCCCACCGCTAGTCTTTATACGCTTTCTGTTTTTCACTCCGATCGCCTGGAGCATCCCTAACTTTCGGCAATTTGTACATCGACATTGCTCATCCATGATTATTGACCCGTTTTACATTCGACCTGACGAACCAGCAGCAGCCCGACGCCGCATGTACGTGCAGGAGTTCTTTTGTTTTCTGTGGCTCTTAACTTTGGTGAGCGTCGTCTTCTTTACCCGAGACACACTACCCTGGCCGTTTTTCATTCAGTCTTACACCACTGCCGTCATTTTGCTCACCCTAAATGCCCTCAGGACTCTGGGAGCGCATCGGTGGTCAAACGATGAAGGCCAAATGACTTTCGAACAACAACTGCTAGACTCGGTAAATTACCCACACAATCCTATTTTGGGCGAGATCTGGGCGCCGGTTGGACTTCGCTTTCATGCCCTGCATCACTTATTTCCAGCTATCCCCTACCACAATTTGGGGATCGCTCACCGTAAGTTAGTTGCTAACCTACCGGCCGATAACCTATACAATCAAACGGGAGCGAAAACGCTGACTGGCGCCCTAAAAGACCTTTGGCAGCGAGCCAAAGCATCAACGAATTCGCAATCACATGCCCCGGCCAGTCAAGACAACTCCTAACAATCGAACTAAACCAACACCAAACCCGGCAAACACACGCTTGCTAACGGAGAAAAACGATGTCACTTCCATTGATCAAACGCCTGACGAAACAGCTCGCCACTGCCCTTGTCGTTCTGGCCATGATATCCAGTGATTCGATCGGACAAGCCCCTGACCTCGAAAAGGGCTTACCACCACAGGCCAAGCCACGCATCACCAACAGCATTGGCATGACAATGGCCACCATGGATGCCGGGGTGTTTCAAATGGGAGCTCCGGAATACGTCGTCCAGGTGGCACTCGACGGCAGTCGCTTTCGTTCCGGGCAGATTTTCATGGTGGACGATTCTGCTGGTAACAGTGTTCGTTTCGAACTAATCGACGTGGACACCAAGGCCATGCCACGACTTTACACACCTGTTGCATTCAGCAGTGGAGTCGCCACAAACACTCCATCAAGTCCTGAGCAAATCGCTGCCAGTATCGCCACCGCCATCAATGCTCAAACCGATGCAGGCAAACTCGACATTACTGTCAACGTTCAGGGAGCCTTCCTCAACTTCATCGGGATCGGCCTCTTCGGTGCCGCACGCATCAACACCGATAATGACAATCGAGTGATTGTTCGCAAGCCGGATCCCTATGCCAGCAATGACGAACGCCCTCAGCACCGTGTCGAACTGACCAAATCATTCCACGTCGGCGTTACTGAAGTAACTCAGGCTCAGTGGGAAGCCGTGATGGAGTCCAATCCCAGTGGCACCAAGAGTCCCCACCTCCCCGTGAATAACATTTCATATGCGGATGCCAAAGCTTTCTGTGCAAAGCTATCAGCACTCCCCGAAGAAATGGCTGCCGGCCGTTCTTACCGCTTACCAACCGAAGCGGAATGGGAATACTTATGCCGTGCGGGAACTCGAACTGCCTTTAACTACGGTGAGTCGTTCGATAACACCGAGCAAAATCTGGGGCAAGTTCTCAGTGAGTATGCCTGGTTCAAAGAAAACGCTGATGCTCCTCAAACCGTTGCCGGGAAACTGCCAAATCAATGGGGGCTATTCGACTTATACGGCAATGTAGCCGAGTGGTGCGAAGATGTTTATCTGCCCAGCTACTACGGCGACAACCCACCTGGTACAGATCCAACCGGCCCGGCAACGGGCAGCCAACGAGTTCTGCGAGGTGGAAGCTATATGTCGCAACCATCGTCCTGCCGTTCCAGTTACCGGGGCAGCGCGAATCAACTGGTTCGTAGCCGGCAAAACGGCCTGCGTGTTGTTTGCGTTCAACAGTAGTCCGACTGCAGCCAACTACTTGCGGCAACTATAAAAGATTGCCGGCGGAATATTCCGCCAAATCACCGGACTGATTTGCACTTGAGAAAAGGCCTCCTGCAGCCGCTTGCGAAATCGCCTGGCATTGCTCAGCCGCAATCCATGTACATAGGCGAAGGTCACAAATTGCCCTCCTTCCGGCAGCACACTTAAAGTCGCGTCCATCAATTCCTTCTGCAACGCTTCAGGAAAGGCGGTCCAGGGCAGGCCACTAATAATGGCATCCACCCACTCGACCTGTTCACGATCGCAGATCGATCGGATATCCCCGACAGACTCATTAAACACCTGAAGTTCGGGAAGCTTCCTGTTCAATACCGGAATAAACTGATCATTCAACTCGACTGCAAAAAACCTTTGATGAGACCCGACACGCTGTAATAAATGTTTCGATATCGCCCCTGTCCCCGGCCCGTA
>DEAW01000239.1 GCA_002348315.1 Planctomycetaceae bacterium UBA2972
CCTAACGGCCTAACTGTTTAATTGTCTAATTGTTTCCCCGTCTCCCTATATTCGGGCAACGGTGCGGGTTTATCTCGTTTTGTTTTTTTGTAGAACGAGAATATTTCATTCCAATGACTCCAGGCGGGAACGAGGTGTCCACCTCCTTTGACCTCGATGTACTCAACATCCTGTTTGTTCTGTTCGATGATTTTAACAAGCGATCGTACGACATGTGCATGCACGAGGATATCACGAGTTCCCTGGATAATCATGATGGGGCTGTCAGCGGGCTTGAGTCGGTCACCACGGTGAGGGACAAAGAATGCCGGTGCGACAGTTGCGACTGCTGCGAACTGGTCCGGGTACTTTCCCAGGAGATGCAGGCTGCCACCACCGCCCATGGAATGGCCGTAGAGGTAAATTCGACGGGCATCGATTTTAAGTTCTTTACGTACCAGCGTCATGACGTTGAGCACATCTCGTTCGCTTAACTCACCTAAATTCTTTGGGATATCTCCAACTTTCTGTTTGCCGTACATCCCGTAACATCCCTGACTGTTGTACCCCTGAGGAGCAACCAGAATAAAGCCGTTCTTTTCAGCGGCGGGTACGATTCCCGGATAACGTATGACCTGATAACAGTCACTTAGCAGACCATGCAATGCAAACACGACAGGAAGTTCTTTTTTACCGTCATACGATTTTGGTACGTACAAGGCATAAGGGATCTTTCTGCCCGCTGCTTCCATTTCATAGGACCGGTGAATGATTACACCCGTTTTGACTTCGGTCGCATGCAGGCCGGTTGAAAACAGGCTTAACATGAGCAGGCTGAGGATAGTGTTTCTCATAAAAGAAAACTGGTTAAGGTTGAGAGTTCCTTGAAGTTGAATCGGAGTTAGCTCAGGATGTTTTGAACCACTTCGCCATGGACATCGGTTAGCCGGAAGCGGCGTCCCTGGTACTTATAGGTTAGACGCTGGTGATCGATTCCCAGTAAATGCAAAATGGTGGCGTGGAAATCGTGTACGTGTACGCCGTCAGTGGCTACGTTGTAACCGAGTGGGTCAGTTTCTCCATGGGTGACCCCACCTTTGATTCCTCCGCCGGCCATCCATAGAGAAAAGCTGCGAGGATGGTGATCACGACCGAAGTTTTCACCATTGAGTTTTCCCTGACAATAATTTGTTCGCCCAAATTCTCCTCCCCAGATGATCAGTGTGTCCTCGAGTAACCCACGTTGTTTTAGATCGGTTACCAGTGCGGCCGATGCCTGATCGGTTTCTTTAGCTTGATTACGTAGTCCACCTACCAGGCCCCCGTGTTGATCCCAGCCGGGATGATAGAGCTGGATGAATCGTACACCACGTTCTGCTAATCGTCGTGCCAGTAGGCAGTTGGCTGCATAAGAGCCTGGGTTTTTAGCGGCTTCACCGTAGAGTTGGAAGATGTGTTCGGGCTCATCCGCAGTGTTGGTAACTTCAGGAATAGACTGCTGCATACGAAAGGCCAGTTCATACTGAGCGATTCGTGATTCCAGATCAGGACTGCTTTGCTGCTGTAGTTTTAATTCATGGAGTTCACGCAGACGATCAAGCATCTGTCGACGTGCCTGAGCATTGAGCCCCTGTGGGTTGCTGAGGTACAACACGGGATCCTGTCCGGAACGAAACCGAGTGCCTTGATAACGGGAAGGAAGGAAGCCGCTGCCCCATAGTCGCGTCAGTAAGGGCTGGCCTCCTTTGTTTTTGGTGACGAGTACAACAAATGCAGGGAGATCATCATTCTCGGTTCCCAAGCCATAATCCAGCCAGGCTCCCATACTAGGTCGTCCGGGAAACTGTGAGCCGGTTTGCATATGCGTTACTGCCGGACCGTGATTGATCGCTTCGGTGTGCATCGAACGTACGATGCAGATGTCATCAGCAATGTTGGAGATGTTGGGTAGGACTTCGCTGATCCACTGGCCACTCTCACCTTGCTGAATGTATTTAAATGGCGATTTGACCATCGGTAGGCTGGCCTGATTTCCAGACATTGCGGTCAGCCGTTGCCCTTTACGGATATCCTCTGGTAACTGTTGACCATGAACCTTTTCCAGTTCGGGTCGATAGTCAAATAAGTCGAGCTGAGATGGGCCACCACTTTGGAACAGATAGATGACACGTTTCGCCTTTGGCGTATGGTGTACTTCTTTCAGGATGCCGTCCCGGGCGTGTAGCATCCGAGTTGTTTCCATTTGAGAAAGGGCGATTGAACCCAAACCCATGCCGAATCGTTGTAGCATTTTCCGTCGGGAAAGTCCCAGAGGATTCTCGAAGCCGGTGCAGGTGTGACTGGTTTGTGAATTCATGATTCTTCTAACGCAATTATTGTCGCACGACACATTCGTCGTAATTCAGTAATAAATTGACCACCATGGCCATGGCAGCTACTTGATCAGCAGGTAGCTCGGAATTGCTTGGGGCGTCTCCGGTTTTCAGAAACTTTGCGGTTTCATCAGGGTGCTCTTTGAAGTAAGTGAGCTGTTGTTGGAACGATTTAGAGAGGACTGTCAATTCAGCAGACCTCGCAGTTCGACTTGTGAGTGTCTGAAAGGCGTTGGCAATCGCAGTTTGATAGTTCTCACCGTGGGCTTTGATCAGGTTTTCACCCATTTTGCGAGCGGCTTCCACGTACTGTGGATCGTTGAGTAGTACGATTGCGTGGAGTGGGTTTGAAGTTCTCTCCCGGGCGACAGAGCAAACTTCACGTTTAGCGGCATCGAGTGTCATCATGACCGGAGCCGGAGCGGTTCGTCGCCAATAGGTATACAGACTACGACGATACAATTGCTCACCCTTGCCCCGTGCAACAGGTTTGAAGGACTCGGCCACTTCATATGGTTTTACGGAAGGGCCACCTTGCTTGTCGACTAATAAACCACTGACGAGCAATGCATTGTCTCGGAGCATCTCAGCGGGAAGTTGGAAACGGTTAGCATGACTAAGCAGCAGGTTCTCAGGGTCCTGACTGTACTCTTGTTCAGTTTCGGCCGAACTTTGGCGATAGGTAGACGAAACGGCAATCGACTTGATGAGTGCCTTGGTATCCCACTGATTGTTCATAAATGAAATTGCCAACCAATCGAGCAGTTCCGGATGGGTGGGGATTGCGCCCTGACTGCCAAAATCTTCAGGAGTGCGGACGAGTCCCGAGCCTAGCATCATTTGCCAGATTCGATTCACATAGACTCTCGCCGTAAGCGGATTGTCCGGGCTGGTAACCCAGTTTGCCAGCGTGAGTCGATTCGCCTTTGGAGAGTCGGAAGAGGGCAGCATGGCAGGAGTGTTCGCTTTAACCGGATCGGTAGGTTGATCGTACGCTCCGCGGTTCAGTATAAATGTCTCACGTTGACGCTCCATATCTTCCATAACCATGATTTCCTGAGCACCATCGACAAGCTTGCTACGATTGTCTCGAGCGGTTTTCAATGCAACCATCTGATTTCCATAGGCTTCATCAAACTGAGCTAGATAGTATTGCTTCAGTAGCCTGCGTTGCTCCAGGGTCAGATCTTTGGTGGGGACGGAAAGTAAGTTGGGTAACGCCTGTCCATCGTAAACCTGCGTTAACTCGATCTCTGAAAGTTGACGGTTGAAGACTCGGAATTCATCGACGAGCCCCTGTTTAAATCCTTTGTCGCGAAAGCGTTGTCCGATGGCGATGTTGTCGCCGCCACTTCCTGTGATGTTTTTATACAGGTTGTCTCGCACAACTTCCGTATCAGTAGGCTTGCCATTAAGGTAAAGCGTCAATCCGGTCGCTTGACTTGATCCGTCATAGACCATCGATAGATGGTGCCATTGGTTGGCCGGTAAAACGTCTCGTGTCTTTATTCGTATGGCATTACCCGGCCAGAAATGGATTAGTGAAACGCTGACATGACCGTCCTCAATCAACATTTGATATCCACGGCTGGCAGAGTCAGTCCATGCACGGGACCGATGAAACACAACCGCTCTTTCTTTAATGTCTGGCGTGTTTAACCATAAAGAGACGGTGAACGGGGTATTTCGTGAGTAATTTCCAACGGACAGGCCAACGGCGTCGTCCCCGGTTAACTGAATGGCTTTACCAACCCTTCCATCGATGCTTTTGTTGGCTCCAGCGTTGCCATCCTCAAAAGTTAGTTCCTGTTCGAGTCCCAAAACCTCAGTCGTCGGCGTGCGGTTGTCCAACCAGGCTTTGAAGGCATCATTCGGCTGATTAGCTAACATCAGAAGTTTGTTTTGTTCTGTGGTGATAGCGTTCTCGGCATCCTTGATTTGCAACTTCTGATCGTCGCTTAGGATACGGAGTGTGGGAGTTGGTGTCGACGTGGTGAAGTAGGAATAAAGTCCGGCTTCGTCGATGTTATTGAAGTAAGCGAAGAACTGATAATATTCTCTTTGTGTAATCGGATCGTATTTATGATCGTGACAGCGGCAACATTCAAGCGTGAGTCCCAAAAAAGCCGTACCAAAAGTGTGAGTACGATCTGCCACATACTCGGTACGAAATTCCTCGGGTACCGAACCGCCTTCAACTTTCTGAGAATGCAGCCGATTGAATGTCGTGGCGATGTGTTGAGAATCGGTCGCCTCTTCCAGCATGTCACCTGCTAACTGTTCCGTGACAAACTGGTCATAGGGCATATTTTCGTTAAAAGCATTAATAACCCAGTCGCGGTAAGGCCAGACAAAACGATCACGGTCAACCTGATAACCAAACGTGTCGGAGTAACGTGCCACATCCAGCCAGGTGGCGGCCATTCGTTCTCCATAATGTTTATTGGAAAGTAATTCATCGACAATGGACTCGTATATTTCCAGAGAAGGACCGTCCACGTATCGTTGTACCTGATCGGTCGTAGGTGGCATTCCGGTGAGATCAAAGGCCAGCCGACGGATTAGTGTTGTGGGTGCTGCAGGCGTGGCGGGAGTAAGTGCGGCGGATTCAAGTTTTCGGAGAATGAACTGGTCGATCGCATTCGTACTCCAGGTCTTGTTTTTGGTTTTCGGAGTGTTGGGGAGTTGCGGCTTTTCAAAAGACCAGTGATTGTCCCAGGCTGCCCCCTGTTCAATCCAACGAGTGAGTAGATCGACTTCCTCACTGGTTAATTCAAGCTTTGAATCAGCCGGAGGCATTTTTAAATCAGGATCGTCCGTTCGAATTCGATTTACTAATTCACTTTTATTGGCTCGGCCAGCGTGAATGATTCTGCTCCCCTCAAATCCAATGGCAGCCAGAGCATCCTCTTTAAGGTCTAAACGCAGGTCAGCCTGACGATTGTTGGCATCGGGGCCGTGGCAGTTATAACAGCGGTCTGACAAAATCGGTTTGATATCTCTTACGAAGTCGACCGGTTGATTCTTCTTTGCTGCTTGAACTGCCGGAAGCATAGATAAACCAAGCAAGCATGCAATTAGAGTTCTCAGACTTAGAAATTTCATAAGACTTAAAAATCTCATAAATAGGACGGCGGGTTAGGAGATGTTTCGGATAGTTAGCTCTCTACTATGATAGCAGGAAGCATCGGCAGGAACGAAGAAGGGTAGCAGGCTGAAAGACTCACAGCGCATAAAAAAAGCCCGTTGAGTTATCTAAGCTACAACGGGCTTTTTTATTTGATCAGCAAAAAGGTTGATTAACCTTCGCCTTCTGCGGATTCTTCAGCTGCTTCTTCAGCAGCAGCTTCCTCGGCAGCTTCTTCAGC
>DEAW01000221.1:0-460 GCA_002348315.1 Planctomycetaceae bacterium UBA2972
CAACCGCGGACCTGGCGGCAAGCCGGGCGGAGGAGGAAAGTAAGTGCCCACAACTGCACTGACCGTTAAAGATTTAACGAAAGACTATATCACCAAGTCCGAAACAGTCCATGCATTGCGAGGCGTCTCTTTCGAAGTTCCTGAAGGGGACTACGTTGCTATCATGGGGCCCTCCGGATCTGGTAAAAGTACGCTGCTCAACCTGATCGGTTGTCTGGATAAACCCACGACCGGAAACTTATTACTGGGCACCGACGACATCTTTTACATGACCGACAATCAATTGTCGGATATCCGTGCCAGTCGAATTGGCTTTGTGTTCCAAAGCTATAACCTGATCGCTCAGTTAAGCGTTGTCGAAAACATTCAGGTTCCACTCTACTATCAGGGCAAGCTCAATCGTCAAACTTATCGTCGCTGTGTCGAGTTGGCAGGTCTGGTGGGGCTTGGCGACCGACTC
>DEAW01000221.1:858-4369 GCA_002348315.1 Planctomycetaceae bacterium UBA2972
TACTATGTCCTGGCCGACGAATCGACAGGTAACCTCGATACCAAAACAACGGAAGAAATCCTAACGCTTTACGAACGCCTGAACGACGAAGGCAAAACCATTATCATGGTGACGCACGAAGACGACGTTGCAATGCGTACCAAACGAGTCATTCGTTTACGTGACGGGTTAATCGTCTCGGATGAACTAAATCATGATCGACTGCGATTCACCGATCAAGAAACCGGTGAAGTGCTTCCCGAAAACAGCTGGGAAGTCCTCGATCTTAATGCTGCCGTACAGAAAACGACTCCAACCGCTACTGCCTCAGGAGCTGCTCCCGAGCTGGATCAGGACGATGAGCACATCGTCCTCGGAGACAACACTTAATGGCATATCTTAAAAGCTGGCTTCGAACGATTCAGCTGGGTATCAAGAGCCTGCTGCTTCACCCCATGCGGTCAATGTTGACTGTCCTTGGTATCTTCATCGGTGTAGCTTCCGTCATCTGGCTTTTGGCCATTGGAGAAGGTATCAGTCAGGAAGCTCAGCGACAAATCGAATCGCTCGGCGCTCAAAATGTGATCGTCCGGTCCGTTAAACCGCAAAACGTGGATGGCATTCTTGCCGAGTATGGTTTGACGGTTACTGAGTTTGAGCTGATCAAAGAAACCGTGTCTTCCGTGGTCAACGCTGTCCCTATTCGGGAAGTGAGCTTTGGATTTATGTACGAAGGCGCCGAAATTGACGGACGCATCGTCGGTTCCACTCCGGATTACTATGACGCAACCAAGCTCGAACTGGATCGAGGTCGATTTCTATCCGGTAGTGACGTTGCCAAACACCGGGACTTTTGTGTTCTGTCATATGATGTCGCTAAAACGTTATTCCCCTATCAGGACCCCATCGGCAAGTCAATTCGGCTCAAAGATAGGACTGATGTTTTTGAAGTCGTTGGCGTCCTTAAGCAACGAGGAACGTCAGCCGGGATTGGTGGTTCGCTGGCAGCCGAAGACTACACAAAAGACGTCTATATCCCATTTACGACATTTAACACGCGAATGGGACGAGAGATTTTCGCAGCCGTGGGTGGATCCTTCGGTGGTGAAAAAGTTGAACTCCATCAGGCTACATTCCAGATTTCCCATATTGATGAAGTCATGCCTGCTTTTAGTCTCATTCAGGACGCACTCCGTCATCATGACGAAGATCAGGACATCAGCATCGTTGTCCCTCTCGAACTCTTAGAACAAGCAAAAAACACACGTATTATGTTCATGGTCTTTATGGGGCTGATCGCTGGCGTATCTCTGCTTGTTGGTGGTATCGGCATTATGAATATCATGCTTGCGACAGTCACAGAACGTACTCGTGAAATCGGTATTCGACGCGCGTTAGGAGCTCGGCAGTCTGCCATCATCCGACAGTTCCTAGTGGAAACAATTACGCTCTCCATCGTCGGCGGTTTGGTTGGAATTGTTGCGGGATTCCTGGGCCCCACCATTGTCATTTGGGGCCGCCAATTGTTGTACAAGTATTTCCCCGATCAAATGTCCGGCCTTCCACCTGAGATTCAGTCAATGACGCCGCAAATCGTGGAAGCCTCCATTCCAATCTCCTTTGGAATCGCCGTCCTGGTGGGAACAATCTTTGGCGTGTATCCTGCAATTCGAGCCGCCAAAATGGACCCCATCGAAGCGTTGCGTCACGAGTAAATCCGGGCAATTTCATCAGCCAGCAACTCCAACTGCTCTGTTGAATGCTGACTACTTACACTGACTCGTAATAGGCTCTCACCGACCGGTACGGTTGGAGGGCGAATCGCGGGCACTAGCAAGCCAGCCTCTAATAACTTTGCTGAACAATCCTCGGCTCTGGCCGGACTCCCGATAATCACGGGCATGATCTGTGTTACAGCACTTGGCATTTTGAGTCCGGCGGCCCTAAAACGACCTGACAGATAGTCTACGTTTTTAAATAGTTGCTCCCGGCGTTCCGGTTCACTGACCACTCGCTCCAATGCATGTACTCCTGCTTGAGCGCAAACGGCTGGCATAGCGGTGGAGTAAATATAGGGCCGTGCTTTGTTGATGAGCAGATGGATCAGGTTTTTCCGACCGGAAATAAATCCGCCAATCGATCCGAGTGCTTTGCTCAAGGTACCCACAGAGATATCAATCCCATCTTCACAATCCAGATGTTCGGCGAGCCCCCGACCATTTCGACCAAAGACGCCCGTCGCATGGGCTTCGTCCACCATCAGCATAGCGTCAACCTTTCGGGCAAGTCCACTCAATTGAGCTAAAGGTGCTATGTCGCCATCCATGCTAAACAAAGAATCCGTAACAATCAGACGTCGACGGAATCCACGGGCCTGTGAACACAGTGTGGCCAGATGATCCACATCATTGTGTCGATACACCTGAACTTCTGCTTTCGACAACCTACAACCATCAATAATGCTGGCATGATTTCGAGCATCACTAAAGATAACATCCCCTTCTCCGGTGAGGCTCGTGATCGCTCCAACATTGGCTGCGTAGCCGGTCGAAAACGTGATGGCTGCCTCGGTATGTTTGAAGTCTGCTATCGATTGTTCTAACGCCTGATGACATTCGCTGCGTCCCGTAACTAAAGGACTCGCTCCACTACCCCAGACTTCATTCAAAACGGGGTCTTCAAGCAGGGCTGCCGCCAGATCATGTCGCAGCCCCAGATAATCATTGCTCGAAAAATCGATCCATCGCTTTCCATCTCCTTCGATGGTCTTCGATCCAGCGACATGCAAATGAGTCGTCAAATTGCGCAAGAGACCCGCTTCTTCTATGGCTAACAGTTCGTTGTCAATCCAGCTCAAGGGGTCATTTATCGTCATTTTGTTGATCCGGGGAAGAACATCTCCGTTGGTTTGTAAAATAGATTGTAGACATTTCCGTTCCTTCTACAAATCACTCGCCGATATGCTAGACCTCACAAACAGGAATGGCTTAGAATACCTGTTGCGATGGACTGCTTGACAGTACATCTATGCTTCAATTTCCTCCATATAGGTCCACTCTGATATGACAACTTCATTGCGAACCATCTTTCTGTTCTTATTTACTGCCAGCTTATTTTCGATGATGGGATGTACCTCAGAGGAAACCCAAACGGAAGTCATGGTGAATTCAACCGATAGTGAAGCAACTGCCACAGAGTCAACCGATACCACTGAGCCAAAAGAATTTGAACTTGGCGATCTGATTCCCGACTTCACACCACCCACATTCGAGCAAGTCAACGGCGACACCGAATGGCTCGATAAACCAGTGGTCGACGTTTATCAGTTGATGACCGATCGCAAGGAAAATGAAGTTGCAATGTTGACCGCAGCCGAGGCTCTGGCTTTGCGTAATAATACCGCCGAGGATAACGACAAAATCGTATCTGCCATGGGCACATTAGCTGTCGACGGAGAAGTGAATTACGATGCTCAATGGGTACGTCATACCGCAGCTGACATTCGAAGTACAAATCCATTAATGGCAAGTTC